>URMA01000048.1 GCA_900548875.1 uncultured Porphyromonadaceae bacterium
TTGACGGGGCTTGGAATTACAAAATAAGACTCGACCACTGAATACACAATGGTCGAGCAGTACATTTTTATCTTTAATCGGTTTTATCGGACAGCAATAAAAGGAATAGAGTCAATAAAGCTAATATCGCACAAATTTCCAACAGAACTTCTTGATGACAATAGTATAGGGAAGCTATACATCCTTCTCCAGTTTCACGAAACGGTTGTAGAATACCAAGCGTGGAAACAGATGTTTCAAATGTTTGCATACATACTTCTTGCAATAATGCTTGAAGCATCGGAACCACTGGAATGAATACAATAATCTCAGTGCCCCTCAAGCGGTAACTTGTTTCGGTGCCTATTCTTTTGTCTTCGATCAGATATCTTTCCTGTTAAAACGAAAATTCCTTGCAAAAATCATCGGCCATACAATAAATATTTGTAACTTTAGACACTGAAGCATTGTGGTAATCGTTTTAATTTTATATTCGGCACTATAAATTCAATACTTTACCGCTATATTTCTAATTTTTAGACAAATACACTAACCCTTACTTTGAATTTCCCTTATATTTGGCATTCAATTGCATTGAGAATTAATGGGTTATTGACTTTAATAAAATATTATTAGCAATGAATATAATTGAAAGTTTTAAAATCTGTATACTTCACAAATATACAGATTTCAATGGTAGAGCAAATAGAAGTGAATATTGGTGGTTTTGGAGTATTTATGTTTTCGTGTTATTTGGAATACCATTAATCGGATTTTTAATAGAAGATTTGTATAATATACAATTGCATTCACTAATGCTTTTGTGGGGAATTGGAGTACTTGGACTAACTTGCCCTTTCATTTCTGTGTCTGTAAGAAGATTACATGATTCTGGATTAAGCGGTTGGCATTTCTTTTGGAGACTAATTCCATATGTGGGTTCTGTCATCACTTTTGTTCTTATGTTAAGGAAATCCCAAACACCATACAGCAAAAAATAATCAAATTACAATATGATTCGAATACTAATATTTGCCTTACCCATATTAGGAATAATAGGCTTTTGTATTGAAGAGATTTGGCTTTATTATCTTGCATCCATTCCCTGTCTTGTAGCAATCTTGACAATGATTTTTACCAAGAAATTATCTCTAACCATGTTTGAATTATTTCTGGCAATAATAATTGGATGTTGGATTTTATCTTCTTCTTTTATTGATGGACTTTTGTTAGGAGGCTGTGCACATATAGTAATAACTAATCTTGTAACTATTCTCAAATCTATACATATCTTTTATGAACTCAAAAAATGTTCAAATTGTTACAAAGAGGATGAAGTACATTCCAACATAAAATTAAATAAACCAATTCAAAGTACACCTACAGATAAATTTGAAAAGCCTAAATGGACAATAAAAGAAGAACGTCCATTTACCCAAGAGGAAATAGATGCTGTCGATAAGGCTATAGTTGTTTCAGCCCAATATGGTAATTCTGTCCAATTCTTTATGAAAAATGGAGGATGTACATTCATTCCATTAGATTCATTCTCTACTTTAAATGCAGGAGATGAATTCGATTTAAAAAAGGCGACCATACGCACTTATGGAAAAGATGGAGAAGGTGACATCTATAGAGTATTGGAATGAAGTTTTTCTTTCAAGTAAAACTCATTGGCTTTACAAGCCTTATAGACAAGAGAGAGAGAGAAACATAACCTGAAATCCTACATTATTGGTATTATATTGGAGGAAAAGAAATATGTTTAATTTATAAACAACCAATATATAACAATACTTTCCTTTTCTTTCTAATAACGTAGACAACTATAGATTATAGCCGCACAAGCAGCAATCGAAGACTAATCGATAAAATTCCTATAAACAGCGAGAGGCTACCTTCGGGCAGCCTCTCGTTTTTTATGTAATGACGGATGGTTAAATGAACAGGTTTACGTTTGCCTGGTCGGCGTGTTCCATATAGGTGGCAACTCCGCCGATGGTGACATTGTCGAGCAATTCTTCACGGGCAACGCCCATCACATCCATCGACATCTGACAGGCAATAAATTCCACACCGTTATCAATGGCCTGCTGACGCAGGGCCTCCAGTGAGTCGATGTTTTTCTTTTTCATAATGTGGCGCATCATCTTGTCGCCCATGCCCAGCATACTCATCTTCGACAAATGCAGTTTCTTTGACGATGACGGCAGCATCATACCGAACATTTTCCCGAAAATGTCCTTCGCCACGCTCGGCTTACGCTCTTTCTTTATCACATTCAAGCCCCAGAACGTAAAGAAAATCGACACTTTCTGCCCCGTTGCCGCCGCTCCGTTGGCAAGTACGAATGTTGCCAAAGCCTTGTCGAGGTCATCGCTGAACATTATCAGTGTTTTGCCCTTGCCGTCGCATGAAGTTGTAATCTGACATGCTTTCGGACCACCCTTTTCAATCACCACCGTGTAACGGCCTTTGTCTTCTACGTTTGAAATAAGCACGTTACCCGTCGTATTGCACCAAGCCTGAGCATCGCGCGCAAATCCGGCATCCGTGGAAGTGATTTCTATTCTCTCTCCCTCGGCAATTGCGTCAATAGCCTGTTTCACTTTCATAATCGGTCCAGGACAAGAAAGACCGCACGCGTCTATTTTTATTGTCTTTGTTTCTGTCGTCATAGCTTGAGTGTCCAAATTTTTAGGTTCATTGTACGGAAGTGCCGGTTTTCCTACGGGAGCATTGGCAGTGGCAAAAGTCTTGTATCCGCCTATCAGGTTGCGCACCGCTGTAAAGCCGTGTCCGCGAAGAATTCGTTGTGCAAGATAACCACGAAGCCCAACAGCACAGAACACAATGATTTCCTTGTCCTTCGGGAGTTCCTGCATACGCTCGCGCAAATCGTCAAGCGGAATATTTATGGCACCCGGCAAAGAACCGAACGAGAATTCCTCGGCCGTACGGACATCCAGCAACATCACTTGATTGCGATCCGTAGCCAGCAATTCCCTCCAGGTAATGGCCGGCATGGCGCCGCTGATAATATTGCTTGCCACATATCCGGCAATGGCAATCGGGTCTTTCGCCGAGGAGAACGGCGGCGCGTAGGCATGTTCCAAGCGAATCAGGTCGTAAACGGTACCGCCCTGCTTGATAAGCAACGCTATCTGGTCAATACGCTTGTCAACACCGTCGTAACCCACACACTGCGCACCATAGAGTTTCCCGGTTTTCGGATGGAACACCAGCTTCACCGTAAGCGACAAGGCGTCCGGATAATATCCGGCATGCGAACCTGAATGCGTAACCGACACGGCATATTCCATACCCAACTGTTTCAATCGTTTTGCTGCAAGTCCGGTAGAAGCGACAGTCATGTCGAACACTTTGGCAATAGCCGTACCAATCGCTCCTTCATACGAATATTTGTTGCCTTCCACCATGTTGTCGGCCACAATGCGCCCCTGCCGGTTGGCCGGATTCGCCAGATAGTTCAGCCACGGTTTGCCGGTGATGGGATGCGGAAATTCGATTGCGTCGCCTACGGCATAAATATCAGCTTCGGAAGTTTGCAAATAGTTGTCGACCCATATACCACCGGTTTCACCGATGCGGAGTCCGGCAGCCTTTGCCAATGTCGTTTCCGGACGGACACCAATGGAAAGAATCACCATATCGGCCACAATCGTTTCCCCCGATTTCAGCATGACGCGGATTTCATTTCCTTTACGCTCGAAAGCCGCCACAGCCTGCTCAAGGTAGAGAGAAACGCCTTTCTGTGTCAAATGCTGATGCAAATGGGCCGCTATTGAAAAATCAACCGGAGCCATCACCTGATTGCCCATCTCGATCACCGAAACATTCACACCGGCATGATGCAAATTTTCAGCCATTTCCAAACCGATAAAGCCAGCCCCTACAACAACAGCACGCTTTACATTCTTTGCCGTCAGATAGGTCTTTATTCGGTCGGTGTCATTCACGTTTCTCAGCGTAAAAATTCCTTCGGAATCAATTCCGGGCAGCGGCGGACGAACGGGCGACGCTCCGGGAGACAACAAAAGCTTGTCGTATTTTTCCGTATACTGACTTCCGTCCTTGCGACGAATTGTCACGGTATGCGCTTTCGGCTGTATCTCAATCACCTCATTTTCCACCCGTACGTCAATGTTAAAGCGCTTACCGAACGACTCCGGCGTCTGCACAAACAAGCGTTCGCGATCGGTAATTACTCCTCCAATATAGTATGGCAAACCACAGTTTGCATACGAAATATACTTGCCACGCTCCAACATGACAATTTCTGCACCCTCATCCGCACGTCGGATTCTCGCTGCGGCTGTTGCCCCTCCGGCAACTCCTCCAATAATTATATGTTTCATTATTTATAGATATTTTCTTTTGTAAAATTATTCCATTGGAATATTTCATTGCAAAGGTAAAGACAAAAGTCCAAATCAACAAATTTCCAATGGAAAATTTTCACAACAGAACACAAAATAAAATAGAATAAACCAACAAAAAATCTACCCTACTAACCCAAACGGAATAAAAAAAGTGCCTTATCGCGCTACGGCTGTACGATAAAGCACTCTATAAAATTAAACCCCAAACTCATTGACCGTTTTTGGTTTAAATGCTATGTTAAAATAAAAACCAATAATCCCAATCCCACAAGTCCTCCTCCTCGAAATTATTATCATCTCCCAAAATCTTACGGATTTTGGCAAGTTTAATTGCCTCCAATATTTTCGACCCGTCAATATTGAATTTTATCCGAATGTTTCCTTCATCAAAAACGATGTCATTTTTACGAACTTCTACGAAAGGAGCGGTTTCTCCTTCCTGTGTAAATACACGGGTATATTCTCCTTTTTCTTGAGCATACTGTTCTATTGTATGCGCCTTGTTATCATTTGAAAATGTTAAGTGTTTTACTGGACTATTATTGCTAACAAGCTGGATTTCCAATCGGTCGCGAGTAACATTCGCCACAATTTTATTACTTCCATCGATTGGCGCAATATAGGTGCTATCAGAACCCGCCAAGTATATATCTGAGAAAAGGCCGCCAGCCTCATCCAGTTTGGTAACCTGTGCAGTCGGCCATATCCTCTGATTATTTAACCAATTATAGAGAAACTCAGAAATGGGCAAACTGGAATAGCCCTTATTTGTCAGTTCATCGGAACGACCGACTGGAGTATTATTGGAGTCCTTGTAGTCGTAGCACAGCAAGGTCATCGGACCACATGCAAGATACTCGGTTTCTTGAGTGACAATCGTGTCCTTTTTGTATACACCGTCAACAAAAACTTTGCACTTGTTCTTTACCGTATTAATTTTAAGTGAATCCAACGTCACCGTCCACTTTTGCCTGTAAAAAACTTTCTGCGCAGGCTTATTTCCCTTGACCGTATAACTGACATTTCGCCGGAACGAAATCCTTAAGCTGTCAGCCTGCCCCTCAGGCGTATTCGGATCCACTTTTACATACTCCAATGTCCCATCATGTTTTTCCCTTCCAAATTCCCAGAAAACTGCATCTTTAACTTGCCGGGTTGCAACAATCTCCTCATAGCCATAACCGGACTGCGTTGAAAACAATGCCATAAACAGGAACATAGCGATACCCATATATTCTTTCATAGCCAGTAAATTAAATTTAGGTTTCATTGTAAACAAGAATTAAAAATCACTCTCCATATATCATTTAGCAGCGACTGCAAGGCTAAATTACAAAATTTCCCGGAATTTTCAAACGAAAAAATTTGGAAATCACAAATATCTGCACGATATTTGTATTAACAATTTTGTTAAACCAAAATACTAAATCATTTTTGAGTCACATGGAAAAAGAAAACACGGAACAGCTCATCCTCAAAGCCGCAGAAAAAGAATTTCTGGAAAAGGGATTTGCCGGAGCCAAGACGGTTTCAATTGCCAAAGCCGCCGGGGTGAACCATGCGCTGCTCCACTATTACTTCCGAACCAAAGAAAACCTTTTCAACCGCGTCTTCAACGAAAAATTTGAAGAGATAGCCCAATCACTGCCACCTCTTCTCATCAACAAGGAAGCACCGCTCACAGAGAGAATCGAAAAATTCATCACCAGCCATTTCGAATATCTCCGCCAAAATCCCAAACTGCCGCACTTCATTATCAATGAAATATGCACGAACCCTGACCGCAGAACGCATATTCAGGAAATCATCGGCAAAGTGTTTTCGTCCCATCTCGCCCAATTGCAGGTTGAGCTCGACGAAAAGGCCGACAAAGGTCAAATCAGCCGCATATCGGCAGTGCACCTGCTGCTCGACATCGTATCGCTGAACGTGTTTACGTTCACGATGCTTCCCATACTTGAACCGATTGTGACCGATTCTTCAAAGACTCAGGACGACTTTTTTGAAGAAAGGAAACAAGATATTCTCAACCTAATACTAAACCGACTGAAACCCCAACTGCAATGAAAACAAAAGTAGCTGTCTTATTCACGGTCATTGGCTGCACACTGCAATGTCAGGCCATCACGCTGGATGAATGTCAGCAAATGGCACAGGAAAACTACCCGCTCATCCAGCAGTACGGACTGAACGAACAGGCGCATGAACTGACACTTGACAACATCAGCAAATCGTGGCTTCCGCAACTTGCATTGTCGGCACAGGCCACCTATCAGTCCGACGCTCCGACCTTCCCGGAATCGCTCGACAAACTTTTAGGAAGTTTCACGCCTGTCGAAGGGATGCCGAAGGACCAATACCGCATCTCGCTCGAACTCCAGCAAAACATCTGGGACGGCGGAAAAAGCCGTAACGAACGGCTGGTGGCAGATGCCAAACGAATGGAACAGGAAACCAGCCTGGACGTGGAAATGTACAAACTTCGCGAAACGGTCAACAACGTGTTTTTCGGCCTGCTCCTGCTCAACGAAAACATACGCCAAAACGAAGCCCAGCTTGAACTGTTGGCCCGCAACCGTCTCCGCATGGAAATCATGCTGAAAAACGGCACGGTAACGGAAGCTTCCGTCTACACCATAAAAGCGCAGGAACTCAGTGTTGCCCAACTCAACAACAAGCTGAAATCCATGCAAAAAGAATATAGCCGTGCCCTTTCGCTGCTGACGGGAGCCAACGACGAACAGTTGTACGACAAAATAGAAAAACCCGTTCTGCAGGAAGCGGCAAGTGGAGAAAACCAGCGTCCCGAGCTGAAACTGTATGATGCACAAATCAACACGCTGACAGCACAACGCAAATCGCTCGACACCGCCATCATGCCGCATTTCAACCTCTTTGCCAACGGTTTTTACGGCAATCCCGGACTCAACTATATTCAAGACATGTTCCAACCCAAATGGAGCTGGAACTATATGGTGGGAATAAGAATGCAATGGAACATCAGCAGTTTCTACACGCGGAAAAGTACACGCAAGAAAATCGAGACACAAATGGCAGCTCTGGAAAATGCCAAGGACGTGTTTCTGTTCAACTCCAACATTGCCACACAACGGAAAAACGACAAAATAGATGAAATCCGGAAACAGATTAAAGACGATGATGCCATCATCGACCTCCGCTCAAAAATCAGAATTGCCGCTGAATCGGAACTGGAAAACGGAATCATCGACGAAACGTCGCTCATTCAAAAAATAACCGACGAACATCTGGCAAAAATCAACAAAGCCACTCATGAAGTGGAACTCCTGAAAGCTATAGAAGAATACAATTACATCACCAACCAACACAACTAACCTTTATGAAAAAGCTATCATACATCCTGCTGTCAGCCATCGTCCTTACCGGCTGCTCGGAAGAAAAACAATTTGACGCTACCGGAACATTCGAATCGGCAAACGAAATCATCGTGTCGGGCGAAACCAACGGCAAAATCATGGAACTGCACCTGCAAGAAGGCGACAAGGTAAATGCGGGACAAATTCTCGGATATATCGACACCGCCCAACTGCATCTGACAAAGCTGCAACTGCAAAAGAACTCAACCTCGCTGCAAATCAACAAGCCCGACATCGAAAAACAGATAGCGGCATTGCAGGAGCAGATCAAGAAGCAGGAGTTCGAACAGCAACGTCTTCTCAATCTTAAAAAAGACGGAGCCGCCTCACAAAAGCAAATCGACGACATTGCATCGGCCATCGCCGTACTGAAATCACAACTGAACGCCCAACTCTCCACGCTGAAGAAAACTACCGGCAGCGTAGACGAGCAAAGCCGCTCCATTGACATACAGATCGCCCAAATCGACGACAGAATAAAGAAAAGCCTCATCACGGCACCGGTCAACGGAACCGTAACCGCAAAATTCATGAATGCCGGAGAATTTGCCGCTGCCGGAAAACCCATCTATAAGGTAGCCGACCTCGACAATATGTACCTGCGCGCCTACTTCACTTCAGCACAAATTGCCGATATCAAAATCGGGCAGAAAGTAAAAGTGACAGCCGACTTCGGCGATGAAAAAGAATATGCCTACGACGGAACCGTCATCTGGATTGCCGCCGACCACGAATTCACCCCTAAAAACATTCAGACAAAAGAATCGCGTGCCGACCTGGTGTACGCAGTCAAGATAGCGGTGAAAAACGACGGCCGAATCAAAATCGGCACATACGGAGAAGTGTCCCTATAAACAACCGCGGCTATGAAAACCATCATCACCGACGGACTGACTAAAAGTTTCCATCGGAACAAGGTGCTGAAAGGCGTAAGTTTTGAAGTGGACGAAGGCACCATTTTCGGTATCATCGGTCCTGACGGGGCGGGGAAATCCACCCTTATACGAACCCTGGCTACCCTCATCAATCCCGACGGAGGCAAAGCCACGCTGCTGGGACTCGACCTGCAAAAGGACTACCGCCGCCTGCGCAAGCGCATCGGATATATGCCGGAAAACTTTTCCCTCTATCAGGATTTGAGCGTTGAAGAGAATCTGGAGTTCTACGCCTCACTCTTCAACACGACCATCGAGGACAGCTACGCGCTCATCGAACCAGTTTTCCGACAACTCGCCCCGTTCAAAAAACGCCGGGCAGGAAAACTGTCAGGAGGAATGAAACAGAAACTCGCCCTTTCGTGTGCGCTCATCCATCAGCCGGAGCTGCTGATTCTCGACGAACCGACACGAGGAGTCGACCCGCTGTCGCGCATGGAGTTCTGGAACATTCTCGCCGACATCAAACGCAACGGGACGAGCATCGTGCTCACCACTTCCTACATGGACGAAGCGTCGCTATGCGACAATATCGGCCTGTTCTACGACGGTGCGTTCCTTCAGACAGGCACCCCTCAGTCCATCATCAGCAATTTCGGGAAACCCGTCTACGAAATCCACTGTGCCAAGAAATACGCCACGCTGCTTGCCACACGAAATTGGGCGGGTACGGAATCGTGCTATTCTTTCGGCAACACCCTTCACATGCTATTCAAGGAACGGACGCCCGACATTGCCGGACTGAAAAGACACATCGAGAACGCTACCGGCGAACAAACGGAAATCATTCCTGCTGAAGCCACCGTAGAGGACTGCTTCATGAACCTGATAAACAGCTAACGGATATGGACAATATCATTGATGTCAAAAACCTGACCAAACGATTTGGCAACTTCACGGCTGTCAACAACATCACTTTCCAAGTCAAACGCGGAGAGATATTCGGATTTTTAGGAGCCAACGGTGCAGGGAAAAGCACGGCAATACGGATGCTCTGCGGCCTGAGCCTTCCCACATCGGGTAGCGGCACAGTCGTAGGTTACGACATTCTGACACAGTTCGAACAACTGAAACGCAACATCGGCTATATGAGCCAGCGTTTTTCGCTCTACAACGACTTGACGGTAAACGAAAACATACGTCTGTTTGCCGGAATCTACGGCATGCGCAGGCCGGAAATTGCCGAAAAGTCAAAAGTGCTGCTGACTTCACTCGGCATTGAAACCAAGGCCAACACCCTCGTCGGCGCACTTCCGCTGGGTGAGAAACAGAAACTGGCGTTTTCCGTCGCGTCGTTCCACAATCCGCAACTTGTCTTTCTCGACGAGCCGACCGGTGGCGTCGACCCCTCCACACGCAGAAGGTTCTGGGAAATGATTTATGAATCGGCATCACGCGGAGTGACCGTGTTCGTCACTACCCACTACATGGACGAAGCGGAATATTGCGACCGCATTTCCATGATGGTCGACGGCGAAATCCGAGCACTCGACACTCCCGAAAATTTGAAAAACGCCTACAATGTCAACACCGTCGACGAAGTGTTCCGCACTTTGGCACTGACCGCAAAAAGAAACTGACCGCTATGAACCGATTTTTTGTATTCGTAAAAAAAGAAACGCTGCAGATTCTGCGCGACAGCCGCACGATGCTTATCATCATCATGATGCCTGTCATGCAAATCGTGCTGTTCGGCTTTGCCATCTCCATGGAGGTGAACAATGTCGACGTGGCGATATACACTCCCAACCATACGCAGACAACCGAACAGATAGCCACCGACCTGCAGCACAATTCCTACATCACCTTCAAAGGGTATCTCGACAGTACGGACGAAATTGACCGTCTGATGAAGAAAGGAGAAATCGACGTAGCCGTCGTTGTCAGCGACGACATCGACCGGATTCTGGCCGGTAACGAACCCGGAAAAACAGGCATCGGCATTGCCACCGATGCCTCGAACACGGTCATATCCAACATGGCGGCCAACTATGTAAAATCCATTATCAGCAACCGGCTCAACCTCAGCCAGTCGTTGCCGGTCGACATACAGACAAAAATGCTCTATAATCCGCAGTTGTTCAGTTCCTACACATTCGTTCCCGGCATACTTGGCCTTATCATTCTGATTATCTGCGCCATGATTACCTCCATTTCCATCGTACGCGAAAAGGAGACCGGAACCATCGAACTGCTACTGGTGTCGCCCGTCCGACCGCTGATTGTGATTGGCGCAAAAATGATTCCCTATTTCCTACTGTCGTGTCTGAACCTTGTCACCATTCTGGTGCTTGCCAAATATTTGCTAAACGTACCGATGGAAGGCAGTTTGACAGCCATTTGCGGCATATCGCTGCTGTATATTCTGCTGTCTCTCGCATTGGGAGTATGCGTATCTACATTGGCCACCAATCAGGTTACCGCCATCATTGTCTGTGCTGTTGTGATGATTATTCCGGTCATCATGCTGTCCGGACTGATTTTCCCTATCGAAAACATTCCGGTAGCGTTGCAGTATCTTTCCACCATCGTGCCTGCCCGCTGGTATATTGATGCCATGCGCAAGCTGATGATTGAAGGGCTGCCCTTCGGTGCTGTCCTCCAACAGACCGGCATACTTGTAGCCATGACCATCATACTGATAATTGTAGCATTGAAGAAGTTTAACGACAAAATAGGATAAACAGCAATGAGAACACTCGGTTTTCTTTTGGAAAAAGAATTCAAGCAATTCTTACGCGACCCGTTTCTTCCGCGCATGATTGTGATATTCCCTGTCATTATCATGCTCATCATTCCTTTAGTGGCCAACTTCGACTTCAAGAATATCAACATCGGCATCATTGACAACGACAACAGTTCCTTTTCACGGCTGTTCATCGACAAAATCAATCATTCCACCTATTTCCGACTGAAAGCCATGCCCAAATCGTTCAACAATGCCATGGAAGCCATGGACCAAAACGATGTGGACATCATTCTGGAAATACCCCGTGATTTTGAAAAAGAACTGGGGAGCGGATTGCGGCCCGAACTCTCGATTACCGCCAATGCCGTCGACGCTTCGAAAGGCAGTGCCGGAAGCGGCTACCTCACACAGATTCTGCTGTCAACCATTCAGGACAAACTGGGAGAAAAAGGAGCCGCAGTCAACACCACCGAACTTATCACGGTAAAAAACCTCTACAACGAGACGGAAAACTATCGTCATTTCATGATTCCGGCATTGATGGTGATGCTCATCATTATCGTATGCTCTGCCCTGCCGACACTTAATATTGTCAAAGAAAAGGAACAGGGAACCATCGAGCAGATCAACGTTACACCCGTCAACAAGCTTACCTTTACTTTCGGCAAGCTGATTCCCTATTGGATTATGGGACAGTTCATCCTAACCATAGCTCTGCTCATCGCCAAATACATTTATGGCCTGTCGCCCGTAGGACCCGTGTGGATAATCTATTTGAATTCACTGATATTCACGTTTGTCATTTCCAGTTTCGGACAAATCATCTCCAACATATCCAGTTCGATGCAGCAGGCCATGTTCGTAATGTTCTTCTTCATCATGGTGTTCATTCTTATGAGCGGCCTGCTCACCCCTATTGAGTCCATGCCGGAATGGGCACAGATGATTGCCGTATTCATACCCCCAAAATACTTCATCGAAGTCATGAGAGCCGTATATCTGAAAGGCAGTGGCTTCCTCGACGTCTACCCTTCGTTTATCTATCTGGGATGCTTCACGATAGTCTTTACATTCTTTGCCGTTATCAGCTACAAAAAACGCATTTAAGCACAATACTAAAGCCTGTGGAAACAAAAAATATTTCCGCAGGTTTTTTTTATAAAAACAGCTTACTTATAACCTGTCTCTAAATGTTTTTGACAACACAATATCTATTCCACACTACTATTAATCCAATCAACAATATCTTGAAGAACTTCCTGAGAGCACGTTTCTTCTATATTATAATAATCCAAAGAATTTCCAATTTGACAATGTTGAAACAAATGATTCAATCCCATATATTCTTTGAAAAAATTCTTTTTATTATTCCCACTCAACAATTTTTTAATCGCATTTAAATTACTAGCTGATATCACTTGCATATCATTACTGCCATTTATTGCCATTACTGGAATTTTTATGCTTGATATAGCCAAAGTTGGATCATAATTTATAAAGTAATTCAGCCAATTATCCTTAGGTTGAGCCTTTATTTCACTTCTTACTGACTCAACTGTTCTATCGGCTGGTTGACCATAGATTTTTAATGCTGCATTTTGTTGTTCTGCAAGTAAAGTATCACCTTTTATTCCAGGCCCCGCCATACTAACTATAAAATCTGCCTTACCTTTAGCACCCAACATAAACGCAATTAAACCACCTTCACTGTGACCTAATATTCCAATTTTAGAAAACTTTCCACAAACCTCTAACCACTGCAATCCACACTCGGCATCTTCTGCATAATCCTTTGAAGTACATCCACCGCGCTCTCCTGTCGATTTACCAACACCTCTGTCATCATAGCGCAATGAAGCAATACCATTTTTTGCTAAATAATCCGCAATAACCCAAAATGGTTTATGCTCAAAAATTTCTTCATTACGATCTTGTGGACCACTTCCGGTTATCATTAGAACAACCGGAATCCGTTTATTTGGAGTATATCCAATAGGATATGTCAATGTTCCCGAAAAAACAGCATTCGCATTATCATTAGAAAAAGTAACTTCTTCTGTCTGGTAATCAAAAGGTGGCAATGGTTCTTGTGGACGTTTAGGCTTATCAATGTCCCCCGGTTCCAAATCCATAGGTAAGAATATACCATTTTGTTTGAAAATACCTTTAATTTTGTTATGAATTCGTTTGCCATTATATGACATACCAATCGTCGGCAAATCCAAACTTATTGAATCTTGAGTAAGTAGAGAAAGATTAACCGGCATACACCTAACCCCTTGTTGTGGAATATCCATTGTTCCCCCATCTTTACTCACGTGAAAAGCAATTCTGATTTTCTGACCATTAATATCTAAACAACCATGCCAAGTTCCATTAATTTCCTGTGCATATGATATCACCGAATACACCAAAACGATAAATATCAATAATATATTTTTTCTCATTGCTACTTTTTTAAATATTTCTTTTTATAAGGATTGTACCAATTAAATATAGGATACACGAAATAATAATACCAATTGGAATGAACCAATATCCCAGAATATCATGCATTGATAGATCTGTTTCAGAACAAAACCCAATAAAAAAACTCTCGTTATTATAAAAAAAGCCGACACTATCAGGTATAAAAATTTTAAGAATCGACAATATCAAGAATGTCACACTGAAAAGATACAGAACACCTGATACAAGGTATTTTCCTGTACGAAATATACAAACACATGTCTGTCTGATAATTTCAAAAGGATTACCCTTCTTCAATACGCTTTTTAATTGAGATTCTATCACATACAATTGGGCAATTTTTGTTGGACTACCTAATTGGGTTAATACATTATTCAAACATTCTTCATCTGACAATGCAGCTTCTTGCAACCTACACATACTTTCATAAATGTGTGAAGCCAACTCATTCAATATGTCTTTTTTAGTTTTTTCATCCAATACTTTGAGCTCACATTCAAGCTTATGCATATAATTCAAGTATTGTTTACTATGCTGGTAATCTGTTTTCATTTTGCACGCTAAATTAAATGTTCTATCCGCTTCGTCATCTTAAGATAATATTCAGTAAGGCTAGCAATATATTTTTTACCAGCCTCAGTTATTTTGTAATATTTTCTTGGCATACCACTCTCCTTTTGCACCCAATATGGCTCGATTATTTCATCTTTGCACAATCGCATAAGGATAGGATAAATGGTACCATCGGCCACTTCAAATCCAAGAGTTTTCTCTATTTCGGAAGAAATCTGATATCCATAACTATCTTGTTTACTAATAATTATCAGCACAACAAGCGGTAGTATCCCTTTCTTCATCTGTGTTATCAAATTATCTTGCAACATAATTATTACACATACATTGTATTACTACGTATATCGAGAGCAAAGATATATAAATTATTAAAAATCACAAAATCAATTAAACTAAATTTGAATACCCTAGATGTTCAAATTATAACCATATCATTAGAAAGCACAAATTTTGCCACTCTTCTTTTCCAAATAATATTGTCAAAAAATGAAATTTCGCTATATTTGTAAAATATAGGGTTTCAATCCACCAAAAAACACAGACTGAAGAATGCTATGAAACAACTCCTGCTTTTTGCCGTTTCCATACTGCTGCTACCTTTCATTCTCGCAGCTTCCGGCAATGAATACCAAAAGGCCGAAAAGGCACTGACAAAGAAACTGACCGGCAACCCGACAGAAGCCATTGACTCTGCCACAAGCATAGTCATATTCAACGATGCGCTTTCCGCACAAGAAAAAGCACAACTGATGCAAAACAAGATTCTGCCCTACGCCAAAAAGAACAGGAAAAAGTTGGATGCGGGCGACATTGCCTGGCTCTACCGCAACATTGCCGTCTGCTGGGGACAGCAGGAAAAGCTGGATGAAAAAATGATAATGCTCGACTCTGCGCTGCTCTATATCGAACAAAGCACGGACACCGTTGTCAAGGCCTATCTCTACAAAATGGCCGGCGACACGGAAATTGCCATCGGCAGCATAACCAAAGGTCACAGTTATTTCTACACGGCCATACGGCTTTTCGAATCACTCGGGGGCTATGAAACGGAGATTTCCTCCTGTCTTTACCAGTTGGCCGTCGGACACCTGCAAATACTCGACACTGACGGACTCGACCGCATTCTGGTGCAAATGAACAAACTGTGCCAGAAATCGCCTACTCCTGCCTGTCTTTACGACTATCTCTCCGTTGCAACGACAAAATATGCAACCCTGCACGACAAGAATCCCGACAACAAGGCCAATCTCGATTCTGCCATAGCCTATTCCCGACGCACCATAGGCATCATCGAGCAATATCCCGACCAGTTGCCGCCCAAGGCCATGCCGTCGTGGAACTACTATAACATTGCCGTACTGTTTGACGACTGCAACCCTCCCATGTACGACAGCGTACGACATTATCTTCACAAAGCCATGGAGGCCCGTCCTGCTGCCGGACATTTCCGCAAAGAAGTGGAAATAAGTGTATACGATTTGGAAGCCAATATCTATTTCAGACAAAAGAAATACGATTTGGCTGAAAAGCGCATACTGGAGGTTGTGAAACTGCTTGACGAAGCTGAATCCTACAATTCACTCATCACCGAACGCGGTGAAGCCTACAGTCTGCTGGTTGACATCTATGAAGCGACCGGACGCTATAAGGAAGCTCTGAAATATCAGAAGCTGCTGAACGAAAACTATCGGAAACGCTTCGACATTGAAAAAGCGGATGCCTTGAAAAAAATGGAAATAGCCTATGACGTTGAAAAAAAGGAAAACGAAATACTCAACCTGGAAAAGCTGAACGAAGCTTCACGCACGCGCACGTGGCTGCTCAGTATCTGCATAGGCATTCTCATCATCGCCATCGCACTGCTTTACATCATTTTCCGGCAGAAAAAGAAAAATTTGGAACAGAAATGGTATGAAACGGCCCTCCTCGCTGAGTTGCGTTCGAAGGAACTGCAAAGCACACTTGAACGACAGGAAGCCTCGCAGTCAAAACAAGGCACGCCGCCTGCCGGCGGAATCTTCGCCTCAGGCATTGTGAAAATCAGCGATATTCTCACCCATTCCGTATTGACAGACGAACAAAAGAACGGCTATCTGGCAAAACTCAAATTGCTCAATGCCGACGAACTGGAACGGAACTTTGCCCAAGTCAGTGCCAAGATGACGGTAATGGACGTAAAATATACACTCTGCTTCTACATCAACATGGACGCGCGCGACATTGCAAGCCTGTTCAATGTAGAGCCGGCAAGTGTCTACACCGTACGCTACCGCCTTCGCAAAAAATTCCGTGACAGTGCAGCTTTTCGGTTTCTGACATAGAGTTTTTTATCCAATGGAATCTTTAAAAGTTTGTTTATCTATATTTGTCTATATTCTATATTCTCCTTAAACTTTATTTTTGCTTTGAAAAAAATTAATGGATGACCTCAAACCGAAGACATATCTCAAATCACATTGTAAAAGCTATTGTCAATAAACTTGAAGATGTTATTTCCAGCTCACAAATTGTGCCGGAATGTAAAGCCTTTTATCAAGAAAAACTGACCCGTCTGTGTGAAAACGACAATCTACAGGAAATTTTAAATTTGGCAGAAAACAGGATTACTCCGACAGATATGAAATATCTGCTGTGCTTCTACATGAATATGGAAGTGCAACACATCAGCCAAATGTTCAACATTGAAATATCCAGCGTCTATACCGTGCGCTACCGTCTTCGCAAAAAACTGAAAGATGAAAACGGATCTGACCTGATCCTGCTCTAACAATTGCCCCTGCTTATAGAAAACAAGCATACACATTCTTCGGAGAGAAATTAAATTATTGTATATTTCTTAAAAACAAAACACTCCAATATAGCAAGGGCCTCACCATACTCCTATTTATAAATCATGAAACAAAACGTTTCAAATACCAACAACTTTATACTTGATATTTTCTAATATTTCATTATCAAATAAATCCTTTATTTCTTTTTTCCAAACAATAGACTCTGGTTTCGATATTGTTTTAACTGTTCCGTCCATATATTGAACTGAAATTGATAGTAATTTAGCGTATTCAACAATATCAGTAAACCACACATATTCAAAATCATAGGAAGCTGTCTCCTCTGGTGCAATCGGACCAATACATCTTTTTTCCTTTACGCCACCCACTTTATCATCAACAGCATTATAACCCACAAATGACAGATTAATATATTTTATTGTCTTTTTTGTAGGATTATAAAATGAAAACTCAACACCCGTCCCATCTGTATATTCACTCATGTCATATACAGACCAATATGGTATCGACAAACCTTTTATGCCTTGCTCTTTTATTTCATCCAATGCATCATTCATTTTTTTCATATAATTCGCATAGGAAATTGCCTTAGTCAAACAAAAAAACGAATCTCGTACCTCTTGTGAACATGAAACTAATGAATCAATTTTCATCTGTGTATCTTCAGAAATCGAGACATTCGAAGTTGGAATATAAAAAGCCTTTCCATTCAATACACCTTTATAATAGTCCACTCCTCTTACAGATAATTTATCTCCTATATAGATCATCTCGTCCGATGATAAATATCCAGAAGAACTACCGCCTTTTAAAGGATTTGTAGGTTCCAACTTCTGTGATACAAAATCTGACTGTGACGTATACCCAATCAATACATTAAATCCAGTCAAAGACGTTGATTTTAAGACATCCATATTTATAGTGTAATCAATCTCATAAACTTTAGAAGATTCCTCAACACATGCAAGTTGTGACGCATCAAACCAAATGGTACTTAAATATTCCTTTTTATTAACCTGCAAAGGAATCTTCACTTGTTTTGATACATTATTTTCATCCACCAAAGACAACTCAACCTTTAATTTAGAACTCATATTATTAAACAAATAATAACTCTTCACACCAACGCAATGATATGCTTCGATATCTGAATATATGGGAGTGTCACCATGGCTAAAATTTCTTGCAGAATACACAACTTGGTTCAATAATGACAATTCATGTTCTAGTCTATTTGATTCCACTTTATATTTTACCGTTGAAAAATCATTACTTATTATTTCCCAAATCAAACATTCACCAGTTAAAATATTCGTTATATATACATCAATATAATGAAAAGAATTTAAATTCTTTACTACATAATTATTAATTACAAAAGATGTACCAACAAATTCCCTAATAGGAGTAACCTCCGTTGATATATTATTTTCTTCAATAATATCACTATGATATAAATAACGAAGTCTATAATGTTTACCTTCTTGTGGCTTCTTTTTAGGACGTTCTTTCAACCAAATTGTATCAGGCTTAATATTTTTAAAAATTGTAACATTTTCCTCATTAAAATCAACAAAACGTATAGTATCCCCTTTCAAAAAATCGACAAGTTCCGCCGCTGAACCAAATTTGGAAAAAGGAGCATATACATCAGATATAGCTTTAATCTCTAAAGAATACACTTTAAAACACATCAACAAAGACAAAACTGACGTCAAAACAAAAAATCTCCGCAACATATTTTTCAAAAATTTATTTTACAAAAATAATAAAAACTAAAATAAGAACAAATGGAAAATACTATTTTATTCTTAATTTATATCTTATGCAAATTGATAATAGAAATCAAAAATATAGGAACATTCAATATAAATTTGTGTCTAACAAAAAAGCGAGACTGCTATGCAATCTCGCTTGTCTTTTGGGTGAAGAAAGGGGCTCGAACCCTCGACCCTCGGAACCACAATCCGATGCTCTAACCAACTGAGCTACCCTCACCATGTTTGTTTTACGTGTGCAAAGATATGGCGTTTTTTTGAACCGTGCAAATATTTTGAAACAAAATTTCCAATCAATTTCACAAAGTGCTAAAAGCCAATAAAATATTTTTTACAATTTGTCATCAGCCGGCACCAAAGGACAAACCTGCTCTAACGGAACTGTCCAGTCTTCGGGTACGTTGACGTTATATTTATCGAAAATCCGGTAGGCATTCTCTGTGAAACTCCGAAAATAAGGTTTCATGTCTTCCCGCAAAAGCTCCGTTTTATCAGCAGGAATCAATTCAAAATTACCGGTTCCCGACGGTTGCTGCACAAAAACGAGTTTGTATTCCGCACCTTTCAAGTATGGTCGGCCTTCACTGTCGCGACCGACAGCCACCTTCACCATTGCCCCGCCACGAGTGTCCGTCGTGCGCATGGCAGATATGAAATTACCCAAGGAATACACCACCAGCACATCCTTTCCCGTCTTTGCGTTGCGGCGTATCTCCATTGGCTGAATAACGTGCGGATGACCGCCGATAACCATGTCAACACCTTCTTCAACCAGAAAATCAGCCAACTGTTCCTGTTCTCGATTCTGGACAAGCTCATACTCCACTCCCCAATGAATACAAACAACCACCATTTCCGCCCCCTGCTTGCGCGCAGCAGCAATGTCGGCACGCATTTGCGGCTTGTCAATATAATTGACCACCGTACCGTCCGGCTGAAATCCGTTGGTTCCGTATGTATAATTAAGAAAAGCAAAGCGAATGCCTTTTATGGTAGTCAGGAACACCTGACGCTGCTTCCGGTCGTCAGCATTCCGATAAGTTCCAATATGCGGCATGCCCATTTCGTCAAGCCGGTCAAGCGTACGACGCAATCCCTTGTCCCTGCGATCAAGACAATGGTTGTTCGCCTGAAGAAACAAGTCAAAGCCGGCGTCACGCAAAGCCTCGGCAAATTCGTCGGGGGCACTAAAACAAGGATAGCCCGCATAGGGCTTTCCCCCCAGCGGGCATTCCAAGTTGACCACGGCGTAATCCGCACTGCCGACATAATCGGCCACATGGCGGAAACACGCCTTATAATCATGACCACCGCCACTGACGGCAGCCGCCTTTATCTGTCGCTCATGCTGCATGGCATCGCCGGCAAAAACCAGCGACACATCGTCCGTCCCTGTCAGGAACTGCAACAGCGAAATCAGATAGACAAGCAGTGTCATCCGTTAGTAAATTTTGTGTTGTGCTGCAAGCAAAGTGTTCTTCATCAAAGAAACGATAGTCATCGGACCCACACCGCCCGGCACCGGGGTAATGTAAGAGCACTTCGGCGCTACCTTTTCAAAATCGACGTCACCTTTGAGACGGAAACCGCTCTTTGTTTCGGTCGACGGAACACGTGTTGTTCCTACGTCGATAACCACTGCGCCTTCCTTCACCATATCCTCCTTGAGGAAGCCCGGTGAACCCAATGCAGCAATAATGATGTCGGCATTCAGACAGTAGCTCTTGATATTTTTCGTGCGGCTGTGGCAAACGGTTACAGTTGCATCGCCCGGCACTGCCTTCTGCATCATCAATGAAGCAACCGGCTTGCCTACGATATTGCTACGACCGAGCACAACGCAGTTGGCACCCTTCGTGTTGATATTATAACGTGCCAAAAGTTCCATAATGCCCTGCGGAGTAGCAGAAACAAAGCAAGGCAGACCAATGGACATTCGTCCCACATTAATCGGATGGAAACCGTCGACATCCTTTTTGAAATCGATGGCTTCAATAATTTTCTGCTCGTTGATGTGCTTCGGCAACGGGAGTTGTACGATAAATCCGTCCACATCGTCGTCAGCGTTAAGTTTTGCAATCGCTTCGAGCAATTCGGCTTCTGTCACCGTATCCTCATAGCGGATAACCGTAGAATTAAAGCCGCACTGTTCGCAAGCCTTCACTTTGTGAGCCACATACGTTTCGCTACCTCCGTCGTGTCCGACAAGGATAGCTGCCAAATGCGGCTTTTTCTTACCTTCTGCTACCATCTGTGCCACTTCCGCGGCAATCTCCTGCTTGATGGTATCAGCAATCTTTTTTCCGTCAATTAACTCCATATATCAATTCTTACTTAAGTAGTTTCCGATATTTTACAAATATAGTGAAAGGCGAGCGGAGAATAAATAATGAAACTTGTTTCAATTATTTTTTATTCCGAGCCGCATCCTATATTCTACAAATATAGTGAAAGGCGAGAGCAGAGACAAATTGAGAACATAGTTTTCAAATTTGGCTATGCCAAGGCGCATCCTATATTCTACAAATATACAAATTTTCGTTCAAAAGCCAATATTGGAAGAGACACAGAACAAAAAAACGGACGAAAGCCATGTGCCCTCGTCCGTTCGTATATATCATTTGCATCC
>URMA01000049.1 GCA_900548875.1 uncultured Porphyromonadaceae bacterium
CCGTTTTTCCGTCGGCCGACAATACAAAGATCCAGGTGCCTCCCGTTTCGGAGAAAAACGCTCCGCGAGGCAGCAGAATGCCTTCCGACGGCGCACCCAATTCAAGATTGATGTAATACGACTGTCCTGTACGGATATTGTCGGGACGCTTGCCGGCAAACACGAAATCCGTCTGGAACTTGTTTTCGCGCACATCAGGATACACCTTTTTCACCAGAAGCCGGAAAGTGGAATCCTGACGTTCGAAATTTCCGCTCAGTCCCGGCACCACGCGGTCGATATAATGCTCGTCGATTTTCGCCTCTATCTTATGGCCCGACAGCACATTGATGCGCCCCACCATCTGCCCGGCGGAAATGCTCTGACCGAGTTCCACGTCAAGCAGTCCCAGTTCGCCGTCGACAGGAGCACAGACCGTCAGTTTCGCGCGGCGGTCGCGTATCATGGCCAAACTGCGGCGCATATTTTCCAAATCGTCTTCCAGCTGGGAAATCTGTATGCTTCTGTAAATGGAATCCTGACGCAGACGCTCGGCAACAAGACGGCGTTTTTCCACCGCCAGACCATAGTCCTCCTCGGCCTTCAAATAATCTTCGCGCGACACGAGGTCGTCGGCATACAGACGCTTGTACTGTTCGTAGGTACGTTTCTTCTGGCGCACATCCATGTCGAGCTGTATTTTCTCCGTCTGGTTGTTCAACCGGTCCTGCTCCATGGTCACTTGCGTATTGCGCAGAAAATTCTGTTTCTCGGCAAGATTGGCTTCCGCATTCAGAATTTCGAGGTCAAGGTTGGAGTTGCGCAGCCGCAGGATGGGCTGTCCTGCCGTAACCGACGCTCCTTCCTCCACAAATTTCGTTTCGACGATACCGCCTTCTTCCGGGCTCAACTGCTGGGAAGAAATAGGCTGCACCTGACCGACGACACGCACATAGTCCTTGAATTCGCCCTCGCGCACGCTGTCGACGGCCACCATCCGCATGTCAATACGCACCACCGTACCCCGGTTGGCATAGAAAAACATTCCAGCCAGCACTACGACAGCCAATACGATTCCGGCAACCGTCCATTGCCGTGGCGTTCCGTATTTTCTTTTTTTCAACTGTATATCCATGTTTCAACGTGTTTTTTTATTTTCCAATCAGTATATTTGTCCGGTAATAGTCAAGCAATCGGCGCTTTACGCCCAGCAACAGCCGGGTTTTCAACAGTTCCGCCTGCGATTCGTACCACGTGTTGGCCGTCTGCTGCATATCGAGGAAACTCATCAGCCCTTCTTCGTATTTCCGCTTGGCAAACGTGTAGGCAATGGAATCGGAAACTGCCTTTTCTTCCATTTTCACAACCTCTTTCGAAAGGTTGCGGCAGTCAATCACCGCCTGCTCGATGCTGATGCGAAGCTCCTGCAGCCGATCGTCGTAGGCCAGTTGCGTGTCAAGTCTGCGGTTTTTTGCCTTTTTCAGCGTTGTAATCTGACTCAGTCCGCTAAACAGAGGAATGCTCAGCGTGACACCGACATATTGCCCGAAATTCAAATCCATCTGTTCCGAGTAAGGCAGGTTTGTAGAGCCGAAATGACGGTAATAATAATCGGAAATACCGGCACTCAGCCGAAGCGACGGCACAAATGCTCCCCGCGCCGAACGGACATCATACGCGGCCATATCACGCTCATAGGCAGCCTGAAGGATTTTCGGATTGTTATGGCAGGCAAAGACAAACACCTCGTCGGCAGTACAACTGTCGGCGGCCAACGAGGTTCCATCACAAACTTCAGCCAGCACAAGCGTGTCGGCAACCGGGTAATTCATCGTTTGCTTCAAGGTAAGCAGAGCCGTTTCACGAAGTCCCTGCGCATTGACCGACGCATAATCGTCACCGGCAAACTGCGCCTGCGCCTGACTCAGTTCAACGGCGCTGTTCATGCCCAGCTCCTTCATTTTTCTTGTTTTCTCGAGAGTGGCAAAACTGTCGTCGCGCTTTGCCTCCATAATGGCACACAGACGGTTGTAGTATTGCAGGTTCACATAGGCATCCATCACCTTTATGACAATATCGTCGCGGCTGTCCTGCCAGGCATTCTGCGCCTGACTTTTCTGTGCTTTTGCCTTACGGAACTGGTTGACAATCTGCCCACCGGCAAAAATATTCCACGAAACGCTGAGCGAATAGCCGTTGTTGAAAGTTTTCAGATTGTTGTAGGTATTCGTTTCCGGGTCAATCGAACGGCCGAAATTGAAATCCGCCCCCAGCGATGCGCCGACCGTCGGGAAAAACGAAGCCACCGCACTGCGATAGTCGCTCCGAGTGTCGTCGTAAGCCAGTTGCGAGCTCTTCACTTCATAGTTGTGTTCAACGGCATACAGCATGCAGTCGTCAAGCGTCCAGCTTTCCTGACCTCCCGCAGCAAATACAGCCGCCAGCATCACCCCTATTGTCATCAAATGTACCTTCATTGCATTTCGTTTTGCCTATTACCCTGCCATAACCATACCAAAAAGGCAACACGTTACATTTCAACGAAATACAAAAACAGGCATCTTTCCAACTGTCAAAAAATCATACACCTTCGTAAATTTTTTTGACACCCGAAACACCTCATTCAGCACCCCTAAAACAAAAAAGGCAGCCAATCCCACGGCTACAGTTTTCTCCTTGCCATAACTTATTAAAATTCTATATATCAATCTCTTTTTATATTAATATAATTTCTTAAATTTGCAAAAACCAACAAAAACGATTGCCTATGTAAATAACGAATTAAAGACATATAATAATTAGAGCGTTAGCTACAATTCCGCATTCATAAAATCGCCAAATTAAATGAAACAGTCAGGAATCGAGGCTAATGCTCACGTCTGTATACAGGCGTGGGCTATCTTCGTGTATGACTGTGCGGTGTTTGGCGATACCTTTGAATGCGTATACGAAGTTATGGTCCACGCTTTTTTTATTGTCTATTTTACGCTTCTGGACCATTCAATATTTTTTACGAACTAATTAAAAACAAAAACAAATGAAAAAAGTATTATTAATAGCATGTGCTGCAATTCTCGGCCTTAATGGAATGGCCCAAAACAATGTAAAATTTGAAGGTATAGTTGGTATGAATATAGCCAAAATGGACGTTTATGATTCTAAGCCAGGTTTTCATATCGGTGTAAGAGGAGAACTTGCATTACCGTCACTTGTTAATGGCTTATACACCAATGCCGGCCTTTTAGTATCTCAAAAGGGAGCTAAATTGGATTTGGGCGATTTGGGAAAAGTAAAATTGAATGCATACTATTTGGAATTGCCGATTCATATCGGATACAAGTATAATTTGAATGAAGATTTTAGCTTA
Source organism: uncultured Porphyromonadaceae bacterium (assembly GCA_900548875.1). Lineage (GTDB taxonomy): Bacteria > Bacteroidota > Bacteroidia > Bacteroidales > Muribaculaceae > Limisoma. Next base: position 3,347 of record URMA01000049.1, read on the forward strand.
TTCGGTGAGTTTGGACCTTATTTTGCTTTTGGTTTAGGAGGAAAACATAAAGTAACTGAACTTGATTTTGATTATGAGGGTAATGAAATATATAACGAGTATTCCTACAACACATTCGATTCAATGAAGAGGTTTGATGCTGGTTTGGGCTTTAGAATCGGGGCTGAATTCAAACAAAAATATACAATTTCTCTTGGATATGATTTTGGTTTAGTCAATACATGGAAAGGTCATAGCGAAGACGCCGAAGATGATGGTTTAGATTTGACCTCAAGCTGTAAGAACAAAAACTTCACGATTTCAATCGGATATAAATTTTAAAGCACAGCATTAACCAATATTCAAATTAACTTTATTATGAAAAACCGACTTTATTATCTATTAATTACAATATTTTGCTTCTTTGTTCTCCCTTCATGTGATGAAGAAGACAATCCCATTGATGAAACTTCCGACTATTTAGAAGTAACACTTAATGGAAAAACTTATAGAGAAAACATCCCCAATTGGGGATACTCCTACTTTGATGCCACCGATAAAGATTCTTCTGGCAAACCCATTTCTGTCAACAACGTAATAGTCAACTTATATGAAAAATATGGCTTCTCATTTTTTCCCATGATCGCATACTATTCAAAAAAGACAGATTTAATGGCAGCCAAACCTGGGAAATATTTACATACTAATAACATATGGAAAACAGGAGGAGTTTCCACTTGTGAAAATTTCACATTAGCCACTGATCTGGAGATTTTCGAATCTGGGACTTATTATGAATTAACGAGCGGAACGCATCAAGTTAACTCTATAAAGGAGATTGGGGACAATGTTCAAATTGAAGGAGTATTTGATGGTGTTTACAAATGTGACAAGAACAATGATAGACGTTCAATTCAAGGAAAATATCGAATTACATTACACACACATAACTCAAACAACCCTTTAGACTAAATTGAACAGAAATTACAACTTGTCTTTTTAGCACAAACAGATAACGCAAAATGGATATTCACTTTTATTCGTTTTGCGTTATTTTTGCATATATAACACAACATTTGACGTAATCGCCTCTTTCTATAAATAGGTATTGAAAAAAGTGTTGAGAAATAAAAAAGAGGCTTGATAATCAACATCTTGCCTCTTTCATCAGTCGGGGTGACTGGATTCGAACCAGCGACCACACGCCCCCCAGAGCTATCCATTTATTTCCTATATTTTTATATCTAATTGTTTTTCAGTATATTTGCCAACGAATAAGAAACGGAAGTATTGGTATTATTTACATCTGATTATCTATATTTATCGTACAAACGTCAGTAATCCGTCAGTAAAATAGAGTAGATAATTTATTGGTAATCTGAATACTATAGTCCAATATCTTTTTAGCAGAATAAAATGTCAGTAATTTGTGTCGCTTATGAAGTATGCTTCATTTAAAATGTGGATAGCCGATAAATATCACTATAAAGAAGGATATGCTATTTGGTTGGTTGTTCGCAAGAATAACAAACGAAAGGTGATGGCGTTAGGCATTTATGCAGAACCACATCAATGGAATGACAAACTTGAAATGTTTGTCACAGATAAGCGTGTCCCCAAATTACATCCAGACCGAATATACCTCAATGAATGGTTAACGCAAAAGAAATCGGAGATACTTCGCATTATAGCAGATTTTGATGCTAATAAAATTGATTGGACACTAAATCAATTCGAACAAGAATTTTTTCACTACTCAAACAAAGGAAATGTAAAGGAATTCTTTGAAAATCTAATTCAAACTTATAAAGATACCAATCATATTGGCAATGCCAATTGCTATAGCAGAACACTTCACGTATTAGAACTCTTTGATGAGAAACTGCCTGAACGTGTTTTCCCTGAAATAGATATTAAATATGTAAAATCTTTTGATGTGTTTTTACAAAAACGTGAATGTAAAGGGAATACTCGGAAGTTCTATTTTAAGACTTTGCGTGCAGTATTGAATAAAGCTATCCAAGATGGTGAAGCGTCAGAAACAACTTACCCATTTGGCAAAGGCGGTTTTAGCATTTCATCATTGGAAGAAGAAACGACCAAACGCTATTTACCACATGACTCTATGTTGAAACTAAAAACTACAGTCATGGACAATAACGTACTTGAAAGAACAAGAAAATTGTTCCTTTTTTCGTATTACTGCTATGGCATATCGTTTATAGATGCAGCATTGCTAACTAAAAAGAATATTATCCGTTATAACGGTGGGAATTATATTGTCTATAAACGGAATAAAACAAAAGAAGCTAAGAAAGTCAAACCTATTCAGATTAAGATAACCCCTGAAATCCAAGAGTTAATGGATTGGTTTTCAGCCAATACATTGTTAGTAGAAGATTACTTGCTGCCAATAGTTTCTATTGCAGGATATAAAGGAGAGCAACTTTATAATCATATTCGTAGCCGTTTTGGACGTAATAACAAGAATTTGACTAACTTAGCGAAAGTTTTGGAGATTACAGACATGAAGCTGACAAGCTACGTTAGCAGGCATACAATGGCAATGACCTTACAGGACAATCAAGTACCGAGAGAGGTTATCTCACAAATATTAGGGCATAGTGATTTGGCAACGACCAATACTTATTTGGATAGTTTTGCCAGTAGTGTAATAGACGAAGCGGTAAAAGTATTATAAACGAAACAGTATGTTACCAACAGATAAAATAAAGGACTTGCTTTCGCATGGCGAGAATAAGCGAGTAGAATTCAAAAAATGTACGGATAAGGTTTCGGCATCTGTGTATGAAACCGTATGCTCTTTCTTGAATGCAGAAGGAGGATATATCTTTTTAGGGGTAGATGATGATGGCACAATATTGGGAATTAACCCTAAATGTGTAACAGATATGACCAAAAGCATTATCAATACGTTGAATAATCCTGAACAATTTCTTCCACCTATGCCGATCACCCCGGAGCGCACAGAGATAGACGGTAAAGTTGTTCTTTATTTGAACGTGCCGGAGAGTGAACAGGTACATAGATACAAGAATCGTTTCTTTGACCGTTGGGGGGATGCGGACAATGATGTGTCAAAACATACCTATCTGGTTAAGAATATGTTCATGCGAAAAGAGAAGGAATCTTCCGAGAACGAGGTATTTCCCGATGTGACTTTGGAAGATATGGATGAAGAATCGTTCAAGATTATGCGTAGCCACATTTCTATTCATAACTCCAATCATCCGTGGTTGAGTATGACAAATGAAGAATTCCTGAAAAGTCTGTTTTGGGGTAGGCAACGAGGAACAAACAAGGAAGGATATAAGTTGGCTGCTATTCTCTTATTTGGCAAGGAACAGACTATTCTGAACTGTTGTCCGTGGCATCGTACGGATGCCATTTACCGCAGCATGTCTTACGAGCGTTTCTTGCATCCGCTTCCTACCGACCCTGATATTCGTTACAATGACCGGGATATGATATGCGCAAATCTGATTCAGTCATATATCCGTTTGCTGAATTTCGTGCAACGCAACATGCCTGATAAGTTCCGTTTAGCGGATAATGGAATAGACCGTTTGGACTTACGGGTAATGATATTCAGAGAGGTAATCTCAAATACACTTCTACACCGTGAGTATATCAGTTCATATACCAATAAGTTTCTCATATTCCGCGACCGGGTTATAACGGAGAATTGGACGAAACCTTTCCAAACAGGGGATATAGATATAAATGATTGGCGTACCCGTACAAAGAATCCGCTAATAACAAAGGTGTTCCGTGAGATGAAATGGGCTGAAGAACTTGGATCGGGACAGAAAAATATTCGGAAATATGCTCCGTTGTATTTTGAAAACTCTGAAATAGAGATACATAGTGGGGAAGAGTTTATCTTTTCAATTACCTATCGTGACCCTAAAGAGTTTGAGCTTGCAGAAAATACGCCGACAAGTCGGGAGCAAGTCGGCACTAAGTCAGCACTAAGTTGGCATCAAGTCGGCACTAAGTTGGCACTAAGTCAAAAGGAAATAAGAACTATTTTGGAAATGTGTTTGTACGAAAACACTTTAACACAAATTATTGCTTCGCTCAATTTTAGCGATAGAACGAAATTTAAGAGAAAATATATAAACCCTTTGATTTCGGAAGAACTACTGGCAATGACTGTTCCTGACAAACCAAATAGCCGTTTACAGAAATATTATACCACCGAAAAAGGAAAATCACTACTACTATGCCAAGACGCAAGCAACTGACATTCAAAATCAGAGACCTAAAATGTGCCCAGTATCTGATTGCGGAGCTGTCCCAACTCCCTCAGCTGGCAAACTTTGATATGACTTCTATCGAAATAAGTATCAAGAAAAACAGACCTGCCCCTAAAATCATAAAGAAGGACATTGATGTACTGATAGACCGCTTGCAACGTGGATTCTCCGCAAACAAACATACTCTTACCCAACTGAACGGAAGATATCTAGTGACAAATACTCATTTAGCCAAATGGATGAGAACCACTCCTGCATCTGTAAACAAATGGATAAAAGACGGGTTGATAAAACCCTGTCAAGACCCACATGTATGCTTTAACTATTTTAATGTGGATGAAGTAACGAAGCAATTACGCAAGCAAAAACAATAAAATCGCATTTCAATTTATCATCTATATCAAAAGTGCCATTTGATGCCATTCAGAGGACAGACGCTGCCAAACCTCTGAATGGCATTATTTGCATGTCCTCTTGTGGCAGCTAATGTCTTCTTTTGTCTTTGTTAATGCAGATATTTACTCGTTTTATAAGCTCTTCTTTTTGTTTTTCCTTTGCATCATCAACGTTGAGATAGCTGTGACGACAGCTTATTGTCTAACCCCTAAAATGTTTGATTATGGCAAATATTATTGTCGCAACAGAGGAGCAAATTCAAGAAGCTGTATTCAATGCGGTTTCAAAATTCTTTTCAGGAAATCAACAGACTATATTCAGTTCTGATTTGCCTGATACACTAAGTATGCCCAATGCGCTGAAAGTATTGGAAGATAACGGATTCCCGACTTCAAAGGCAAAATTGTACAAAATGACTTCGCAAGAACAAATACCTTTTATGAAGTATGGAAACAAACTTGTCTTTTCCCGTAAAGCTCTTATTGAGTGGGCACACCAGCAACTGGTTTCAAGCAGTAATGAAAATTGTGATTCAGCAATCCGCATTCAGAAATGTTTCAAACGTAAACGCTAAAACTATGAATACAAAAGAAGCATTCAAAAATGAAAGTCCGTTTGTGCGGGTAGGAACAACACTTTACAAGATAGTAAGTCAGCCCCGACTAAACGGAGGGCATATCAAGAAACGTATCGTATGGAACAACGAAACGCTTCGCCAAGATTATGGCAAGGATTATTTAGCGAGTGTTCCCAAATACGACGGCTTCTGTACCGTCCCTGACCATGTGAACTATTGCCATGTAATAGACAATTTTCTGAATCAGTATGAACCAATAGGACACGAGCCAAAAGAAGGAGATTTCTCCCACATTCAGGCTTTGATGCGCCACATCTTCGGTGAACAATATGAGTTAGGAATGGATTATCTGCAACTTCTTTACTTACAGCCTGTACAGAAACTGCCGATTTTGCTATTGGTATCGGAAGAACGTAATACGGGAAAAAGTACGTTTTTGAACTTCCTGAAGGCTATGTTCCGCAACAACGTAACCTTTAACACGAATGAAGATTTCCGTAGCCAGTTCAATGCAGACTGGGCTGGAAAGCTCATCATTGTGGTAGATGAAGTATTGCTGAACCGCAGGGAAGATTCGGAGCGTTTAAAGAATCTCAGCACCACATTGTCTTACAAAGTAGAAGCTAAGGGTAAAGACCGTGACGAGATAGCTTTCTTTGCCAAGTTCGTACTTTGTTCCAATAATGAAAATCTACCTGTTATCATTGACCCGGGCGAAACACGTTATTGGGTACGGAAGATTCATCGCCTTGAAAGTGACGATACGAATTTCCTGCAAAAATTGACTTCGGAAATTCCTGCTTTTCTTTACTTCCTTCAGCATAGGGAACTGACAACCCGACAGGAAAGCCGTATGTGGTTTTCTCCGAAGTTAACCGAGACTGCGGCTTTGTTGAGAATCATCCGGTGCAACCGTGGCAAACACGAAGTGGAGGTCATGGAACTGATAAGGGAAATAATGGACAACGTGGGAACTGACAGATTTTCTTTTTGTTTGAATGACCTGCTTAACCTGTTGAATCTTTCGGGAGTGAAAATCGAAAAGCATCACTTGCGCAGAATCATTGCAGAAAGTTGGAAATTGACACCTGCCCCCAATGGACTGACTTATACCACCTATCAGTTTGATTATAATAAGGAATGCAGGTTTGCTCCAGTCAGGAGGGTGGGACGCTTTTACACCGTCAGTAGAACATTGCTGGACAAACTTTGATTATTTTGTTGAATTGTTGAAATAAGCAAGTAACTTATTGATGCTTAGCTTACAATTATTTCAACAAAGGCTCAACATTCAAAATATGCTGTTGAAAAGAAAAAATAATTGTTTCTCTTTTCGTTGGCATTTGTTGAGTTGCTGTTGAAAGGTACATCTTTGTGTTTCAACTTAATACAAGATGCGTTCAACAATTCAACAGTTTTTACTAACAATTAAATCCGTACAGAAAATGACAATTGAAGAAGCAAAGAATATAAGGCTGACAGACTATCTGCACAGTTTGGGTTATGCTCCTGTCAAACAGCAGGGGGCAAACCTTTGGTACAAATCACCGTTTCGGGAAGAAAACGAAGCATCATTCAAAGTGAATGCCGAAATCAATAAGTGGTATGACTTTGGACTGGGTAAGGGAGGCAATATCATCGCACTGGCTTCGGAACTTTACTGTTCCGTCCATGTGCCGTACCTGCCTGCAACGGATTGCAGAGCAGACACCGCACATCAGACCCGTGTCTTTCTCTTTTCGGGAGCAATCCTCTACTGCACCTAACTTTCAACGTATGGAAATAAAGGAGCTCACTTCTCCTGCTCTGCTCTTCTATTTGCAAGAGCGGAGAATAAATTTGGAACTTGCGAAAAGAGAATGTTGTGAGGTACACTTCGAGAACAACGGCAAGCGTTATTTTGCCATCGGCTTTCAAAATATGGCTGACGGTTACGAGATACGCAACCGATACTTTAAAGGCTGTATCGCGCCGAAGGATATCACCCATATTAGGCATGAAAGCAGAAGAAATGATACCTGTTTCGTATTCGAGGGATTCATGGACTATCTCTCGTTCCTGACCATAAGAATAGAGAAATGTCCCAATATGCCGTGTTTGGACTGGCAAGACTATATCATACTGAACTCGGTTTCCAATCTTTCCAAGGCGATTGACGAGTTAGCCGTCTATGAGCGCATTCATTGTTTTTTCGACAATGATCGTACCGGAATGGAAGCCTGCCGAAAACTGACAAACGAGTACTCCTATCGTGTCCGTGACGCTTCACACACCTATAAGGATTGCAAGGACTTGAACGAGTATCTTATCAAGCAACGTCCTATACAGGAAAAGAAAAATGTACAAGTTGCACCGCCTAAGAAGTCAAAAGGGCGGAGTTTATAATATCCACATGTATTATCGCTGTACTGGCGGAAGCCGTATTGTCTAATGGAGCAAGGTTATGGAAATGTATACATTTCCGACCTTGCTTTGCCGGAAGCAAAGACAGTCCGCTCCCGTTGGTCGCAATTAAAAGGAAATTTCAAAATGAAAAAAGATAAACAACAACCACGACCGACCAAGCGTAACAAGGTGCGTGTGGTCAGCGCAAGATTTACAGATATTGAATACCAAGCGGTAGAGAAACGCAGGAAAGATGCAGGCGTTTCCCTCAGTAGGTTTGTACATTCCGTATTGCTTACGGGGAAAGTTGTACAGCGTATCAGCAAGGCGGATGCAGACGTACTCCGTAAATTGGCAGGGGAAGCCAACAACATCAACCAGCTTGCCCATAAAGCCAATGCCGGAGGATTCGCAGGAGTAGCAGCCGAACTGATGATGTTAAAGAAAAAGATAGTCCAAATCATAAAACAGTTGTCCGATGATTGGAAAAATAAGTAAGGGAACTGGATTCAAAGGCTGTGTTAATTATGTATTGGGCAAGCCCGATGCAAGACTGCTGACAGCGGAAGGAGTATTGACGGACAGTATTCAAACCATTACGGACTGTTTTCAAACCCAGCGGATGATGAAGCCGAATATTCGTCAGCCTGTGGGACATATCTCACTCAGCTATGCGCCCGAGGATACTCCAAGAATGACGGATGAGACGCTGGTAAGTCTGGCAAAGGAGTATATGCAGAAAATGGGAATCAGAGATACCCAGTATATCATTGCCCGGCACAACGACCAGAAGCATCCGCACGTTCACATCGTTTTCAACCGTGTGGATAACAACGGACGTACTATCAGCGACAGGAACGACTGTTATCGGAATATCAAGGTTTGCAAGGAACTGAAAGAAAAGTACGGACTTTATTTTGGTAAAGGCAAGGACAGGGTAAGAACACATCGTCTGAAAGGAAGCGATAAGACGAAGTACGAGATTTACCATGCCGTCAAGAACTCGTTAGGCAAATCCAATAGCTGGAAACAATTCATTTCTGAATTATCCAAGCAGGGAATAAAAACGGAGTTTAAGTATAGAGGCAAGAGTAATGTTATTCAAGGTTTATCTCTTACCAAAGATGGCATTACGTTCAAGGCTTCGGGCATTGACAGGAATTTCAGCTATTCAAAACTGGATAAACAGTTGGGAGAAAACAATAACCAATACCAACAGGGTATTGGAATGACAACCAACAATGGGCAACCTGTAATACAACATGAGAATACTTATACCTCAAGCAGCAATATAGCTGAAAGCCTTGTCGGAGCATTGGGTGGATTATTCACCCCTACTTTTAACAATGCTGATGAAAATGCGGAAGCTGCCTTTCAACGGAAGTTGAAAAAGAAGAAAAAGAAAAGAATAAATTGGTAAAACCCCTAAAATAGATACAAAAATGAAAGAAATGGAAAACAACAATTTTATCCACACGCTGGATGCAGTATATAACCTCTGTTCCGAAATCAAAGAATTGGTAAATGTAGAAACGGAGAAACAAGAAGATGAGGGTAGTGAAGGAATTATCCTGCTTTCAGACAACCTACAACGGCTTCAATCGGAAATAACGGAAATGAAAACCGAACTATCTTATGACAAAGAAAGACGGGAAAGACTTCGTACCGCTATAAATTTGCGGTTAAAAGAACTCAAAGAGGTATATTCAGTTCTGAGTACAACCAACGGAAAAATATTTGCCGAGCAAGAACGAATCAGCAATGAATTGCAACGTTTGCAAAATCTGAAAGTTCAGAACAATCATACGCATATCATTGATTTCAAAACCTCCTGCCCGTTTCTGTGGCAAGCGAGTATGATTGGAATGATTAATTATGCTTCTTTTGGTAAGTAATGCTTATCAGTTTAAAAGAAATATGGTTTTGTCAGATAACGATCTAAAGTATCGTTTTATTCGAATGCATGGCAGAGCGAGTGGAGCAGATTTAGATACTTTGGAAGTCATATTTACGCACAATAAGGATAAAAAACTTATTGGTAACATTCGCAACGTGGTAGAAGATTTTGAATACCGTACAAGGGTAAGGGCTGAAAACTTGAACGAGCAAGATTATTGCAACAGGAAGCAGAAGCCCTGAGATGATAATAGTTATTGCCCCCAACAATTCGTTTGAGTTGTTGGGGGATATATCGTCTCTCAATCCCACCATCCTAACAAATGATATTCTAAGAATCTAAAGAATAGACAATACGCTTTGCGAAAGCGAGCTTCATATTCGCTGTCTTCATTATACATACCCTGCGATTTATGATATACACGGAAGCGATGTTTGTTTTTCATATTCACATAAGGGATTGGAGCATCAGAATTTTCGTCCATGATAATATCCAAAAGCCTTGTAGCAATCCGCATTCGACTGATATCTTGCTCCGCACGAGCTAAATGTCCAAAGTTCTCCCAATAGAAAATCATCCATTCCAATTTGAATTTCAACAGATTCAAGAAATAATGATAATCGTAGTCTGGATTCTCATTCATAAACATTGCCCAAATCTGTAAACGGTCTTGTCTTATGCCTTTTTGATATGCTTTCCATTCTTTTTCGGGGAGTCCCTTGTGAAGTATGAAATGGAATCGCTTTGACCAAGTTTCATCATCATCCATTGGGTTCACTTCCTTCTGATATAACGGATTTCCCCTCATGGATTCTTCCATATTCTGCACTTCTTTCTTTTTGATTTGTGCCCAATCTTGAAAAGAGGATTGAGCATCAGTATATTTCTTTTTCATTTATATGTAAGATTACTGTTTATTTGTATAATGAACTCATTTTATTCACCGACTGAACTATCTCTTCCCGAAAGAATAAAGGAGCAAGTACTTCCACATCCGCCCCTCTTGAGAGTAATTCCTGCCGGAAGTCTAAGGTCGGTTTCATACGGTACTCAAAGATGGAATAATCTTCTGTTGTCTCAATTTCACATTGAGAATGGTGCAAAGGCAAAGCACGGATATACTGCACATGCATTCCATAGACTTTAATCCGAATGGTTTCCAATTTCTTGTTTTCAATCATAATACCGAAATAGTCTGCAAAGTAGGCTTCTGGATCAAAATCTTTTGGATAAATAAACTTCGTGTCCAAGGTGGTCAGTTGTTGTATTCTATCCAAAGAAAAAGTGCGGATATTATTCCGCTCTTTGCAGAAACCGATGACATACCACCTCTGCTTAAACACTTTGATGCAATAAGGTTGCAGCGTATAGGTACTGGGGTCTTCATACCAATAGCTTTGATAATATAGCTCCAATTCTAATCCGTCACGCATGGCTTCAATGACAGGCGTGAGGTATTTTCTGCCGGAAGGAATTTCTTCAAACAGGATTCTCCGTTTCAAATGATGGCTTTCGTTTATCAGATTATTAACGGCAAATGTATTGAGCAACCAGTTGCGAATGCCTCCCTTTTGCATATCATCCGCATTTTCGATATAATAATAGTAACCTCCCTTTCGGTTACAATTGATATTTATATCAAATACTTGTTCGATGGCAATACGCCAGTTATGAAAGGTTCTTAAAGGAATATCCTCTCCCTCACTCAATCGTGAACGAAGCCAACGCTCATTAATTTCCTCAAACGTGATTTTCCCGGCTCTGTAGATAGTGTCTACTAACCAAATGTATTTGTCAAATAAATCTTTTGTCATATCATTCCTTTTACAAAATCAGCTATTTGAACATTTTTTTAAGATGTTCTTGAATCATTTCTTCTGTTTCTCCGTAATAAGTGATTTCCCAAAGCAATCCGGCTGTCAGTTCTTGTAAAGTGATTGTTACATCTTCGTCAATATGAATATCCATACCTAAAAGAGCAGACCAAGGAGAGTAGCTTGCCACTGGGTAATAATCGCTATCTTCATCTTTTGGGTCATAAACAGAGCAATTCATATCAATCATCGGTGAGCATCCTTCCCATCTTGACACCAAATAAATGGCATATTGGGATTCAGATACATCATGCATCTGGAGTTTTTGATATACGCTACGGTAAGCTTCCCAATTAGCATGTTGCGCTTGTTTGGGCTGGTTCCGCTGATATAATGCTTTAAACTCAGGTAAGATGTCGTCAAAACCAAACCGGATAAGTAAAGATTTGAATGTCAGTTGTTCCATAATACAAAAATTTAAATTCGATACTACAAATATCGCATAAAGTTATGCTAAACTAAAGCATATGCTAAAAAGATTTTGTTATTATGAGAGAAAAGTATTCCTATGCTTCCATCTGGCATAAAGCTGATTTATTTTTGCCGCATCATTAAACAAAATATGACGGTTATGGATTTATATGCAGATGATTTGACAGACTACATCTATCAAGAAAATGATGTGGATAAAAAACGGGCTTTACTATTGGAAGTGGAAGCGGGAATCAAGAAACTCATGGGTGAACAGGAAAAGGGTAGTCTTAATTTGAGGCATATCGGCGCAGTACAGATAGAAAAGATACAGGACTTGATAGGTATACGGAGCTTGATTCTCAACCGGATGTTTCAAGCAACCTCGCAGGAAATCAAACGCTTTGAGGCAGTAAACGAATTGCTGAATAACTTGACCAAGAAAATGTACCATCGCATGGCAAATCTCTATCGTACATTGATTGATAGCCCAAAAGATGAGGCTTTTGATGACGATTATGTAGTTCGCGGTACATTGAAATATGTGTATGGCGAGGAAGAATATTCTATTTTGAAATTACCGGAAGACAGCTTTTATGGTTCTGACTTTGCTTATATGATAGAATTGATTTACTTGCTGAATGAGGATTTCTGTGGGGGGATACCTGAAATAGAAGAATGTTCAATCTGCTATTTGCCCCAACACACTTCCGATATGACGGATGAACAGCTGCATTGTGTGGATGTATGGGATGATGGCGTGACATGGGCGGAAGGGCATTTACGCAGTCCGGAACTGGAGCATATTGTTGTGTGTCATGCCGTACATGACATTTGCACGCACAAGCCTTACTCCATTCCGGACTTATTGCGGTTAAATGATTTTTGGGTGGAAGCCCATCTGGTATGCCAGCACATTATAGACCAAAACGGGAAACGCTATAACTCTGATTGACTATCTGTCTTGCAAAGCGCCTGAAAGGTGGAGACATTGCCAAACTTTGTGCTCCACTTTTCCTCGCGTTGCCCTCCTTGCCATGCGTGTCCGAAAATGCGAACAAATGTTTTCCTTTATAGTCCAGTCTCATTCGTATTTCTCCTGTCTTTGGCGATGTCGCTCCCAATAATCACGCTCCCATTGAATAATTTCTTCCGTTTCTTTCCAGTGCGAACAGGTCATCTCAATGAAACAGGGACAAAACACATCTGCCCAAGTCACTTGTGGGAACATCATCCATCCTTCCTTTTCTCTTATCTCCACAGGCATATCAAGCGTTTCACTCCAAGGCATAAGATTCATAACAACATCTTCAAGATCTTGGTGGACGTACTTTTTTTCACGGGAGCTATAAAGCCAGTAATAGGTATAACCGCCTTCGCAAACAATACGGTCAATGCCTGTGTAGTGGAAATCTTCTCGTGAACTCATATCATCGAATGCGGATTTATACTTTCTCCATGAATGTTCTTTCCATATTGGATAGCCACCTTCTTTTATCTTTGCTTTCACGTCACTCCAATTCAAGCAACGCATATAATAAGAGAGTGGCAAGAATACGGGATCAAACGAGGCTTCCGCGATGGGTTCGCATTTTTGTCCTTTGTTCCGTTTCAGCAAATAGTCAAGAAAGTCCAGTTGGTCAAAGTTTATGATATTCTTCATGCAAACCTTAGTCAATGCTGAGTATTGTGGATTCCAATCTACGTGATAAAGCTCCGGGTTGTCAGAACAGTCAAGTTGGGTAAGGCGATTATTTCTCCGGATATTCAATATCTTCAACTTGTTGCCGCGGCAAACCAGGCGTCCCAGCCTTGGATTTTTGGAAACATTCAAACGTTTCAATCCTTGATTGACACAATACAAGTCGATAAGTATCGGACATTGCGTTACATCCAACGCTTTCAGTATACATGTCTTGCAGGTATAATGAAAGGACGTGATGGTATGTGTCTCATTGCTTCTTAGGCTGATGTTCCATTTCCCTAGCTTGGCATACGTGTGTTCTGCTTGGATTTCTTCTCCTTTCTCATTATTTATCGCTTCCACTTGTCCGTCACCCCAATCTATCGTAAATTGGCAATCGCCATAACTGGTGAACGAGAATCCGCAAACGGATTTCTGCCCTTTGGCAGCAACCGTCATTCTTATCTCATCCTTTTGCTCGAACAATATCTTTTTCAAGCGACGGAATGAACAGCGAGCAGACAGAATTTCGTTTTTCTCTTCCTCTGAATCATGCTCATAAATCTTTCTATCAACAATTTTGTGATAACATTCAAACGCTTTACGCAAATCCTTCTTCGTGCCAAGGCCCTGCTCATACATTCGCCCTATGTTATAATTGTCATTTGCCTGCTTATAATAATAAAATGCTTTTTCCATATCGGGTGTGATGCCTTCGCCTCGTTCATACATTCCACCCAGTTTGTACACATATTCTCCTGCCAAATAGCATTCCAAGGCTTTTTTGTATTCCTTACGTTCATAATAGACATCTCCAGCCCAACAAGCAGACGAGCCTCCCGTTTTCATCCCGATACCCGTCAACATATCCAACGCTTCTTGGTTGCCATTCTTAGCCAAATCAGACAGTAAACGAAGTGCATTCCTCGCGGAATACTCGTTTTTCTTTTCACATTCTGCCTCGTGATCTAACAACAACCGGAACCAATCGGTATGCAACAATTCATGCTCGTCTATCTGTATGTCATAATATGGCTTCCTTTGTGGGCTTCGGTATTTGCTTTCCCAAATGCGGAACAAATGGTCAGCAGCATGACAACAACCCTTCTTTACCCTTGCTTGAAGTATGTCCACAACTTTATCTTTCACCTTTTGGGGTACATGAGGCGAATGGAGTAGATTTTCTATAACACAAACATCAAAAAAAGAATCATCTCCGCCGATTTCCAATGCTTCTATGTATAAGGACAATGCATGATTGAAATTGCATTTCAGGGTAAAGAACGGTGACTGCTTGATTACATGTTTAGCAGATGAACCGCAACGTATTGGAGTATACCATTCGGCAAGTTCTACCATTGCCTTAATATGTTTTTGCTTAGCAGCTTTCTCGTACCAATTAATCATTTTGTTAAAATCAGAGAAATCAGCTTTACATAATTCTGGTTTCCTTGACAAGTCTAACCAAAATATTGCTTTCTCAATCTTGGAGTAATTTCTGACTGCTGCTTCCGCTTCATGTACCATTTTATGGTAAAGCAGTTCTCCCATCTCGTATTGTGCATCAGCATTGCCTCGGCGGGCAATAGGTTCCAACAGTTGGGTAGCTTCATCATATCGTTTGCCCCGCTCCAACTCATCCAGTTGCTTTCGCAAACGTTTGCTCACCACATTGCTTTTCTTTTCCATATTCCTCCGGTTTTAAATTACACATAGGAAAAACAAAACCTCATCTTTCCATCCATTTCAATGCAAAGATGAGGTCAAGTTATGCCAAAGTGGTTCACAAGTTATTCTTTCTTCAATAGTTTGTCGATGTTTTCTTTGATGTCGGCAAGAATAGTATTATAAAGTGTCCAATGAAAATCATTGGCTTTCTCCTCTTTGGGCATATATCCTGGATGATGGGTCAAATACGCCAATTTGACACCTTCAATTTGTAATTTTTCCACATCATTTGTGGATAGATCAGAAATAGCAACTGGCTCACCTATGATATTAAAGTTCTCTTTGATATAGCCACAATACTTTGTTTCTTTGGGTCCAGTAAGGAATATGACAATATCAGGTCTCAATATTTCAATTTCTTTCGGAATAACATGAAAACATTTCTTTTCAATGCTATGCTCAAACGCATTGACAGCTTCCCCTCCTTCTCCTTTTCGTTTAGATAGTTTGGAAATCTCATTCCATATTAATGAAACTCGTTTGTCGGGGAAATCCTTTAATAACTCCCTAATACCTGACATTATTCCATTAACGCCAAAAAGGAGGAATCTATTTCTATGGTCTATTTTCTCTTTATAAAAATGTGCATCTACAGCATTATAATTATCATCGAGATAATCTTCATATGTAGCCATAACCTTGCCTACATCGGCTGGGTCTTCACCTTTTTCATCATATCTCACCCACCAATTGGGTTCCCTCCCAAAGAACATAATTTTTATGTCTGCTTTGGTATACCACTCTTCATGCTCAGCATCTGCTTTCTTTGCATACCAATTAATATCTGCTTCTTGTGCTTTTTCTCGCTCTTCCTTTTCTTGCCCAGAACGATACAAAGAAATCAAGAACGGACATTGCAGTTTGTCTCGTAACCCATTGGCTTCCAGTTGTTCCATTAATCCGTTCCACTTACTTTCGTAAAGTTCGGTCAATTGCTCTGATAATGTTTCCATAAACGTATATTTTAAAGTGGATGAATTTTAAAACAAATATAGCGAATTCTCTCAAGAAAACTTTCATTTTCAATGAGAAATGCAATATCTGTTGCTGCAAAGTTCTGTCAAGGATATGTAACATCAAAGCATAAGATGAGAAAAAATTGCAGTAATGCTTTACATTGGCATCACTTCCATTCATCTTTGCGGAAAAAAGGATGAGAATATGGGAAATAGATTTTCGATAGAAGAACTGACATGCCTGCATTTGTTGCGGTGTCACTATGCTGATATATGCGGTAAAGAGGAACGGGAATTACGAGAAACAATCGCCCTTCATCCGGCAACCTTCGCAAAAGCAAAGATGATTTGTGAGAAAGAAAAAGAAGCGAACATTTGCATTATCCCTTATTATGCAGACGATTATCCAGTTTCATTTGCTCAAATTGGCGTAGAAGCACCTGCGTTAATTCATCTATTGGGAAATAAGGAGTTACTTTATAACGAAAATTCCATAGCCATCATTGGCTCACGAAACGCTGATGATGTCGGATGTAATATAGCCTATCAGTTGGCTAAAGACTATGCCTTGAAAGGAAATATCATAGTGAGCGGATTGGCATTAGGATGTGACACGGCGGCTCATCAAGGATGTATAGATGCCAATGGAAAAACCATTGCGGTTGTTGCATCCGGTTTGAATATCGTTCACCCTAAAGCAAACGAAGCTTTGCAGAAAGAAATCATAAACAAAGGCGGTTTAATCCTCTCTGAACAACCCTTTGGCGTGAAAGCCAATCCTGCACGACTGTATGCCCGTAACCGACTGCAAGCAGCCTTGGCACAAAAAGTCTTTGTCGTTCAATGTGCTGTGAAAAGCGGCACAATGAATACGGTACATTTTGCACACGAGTACGGATGCAAGATTTATGCCGTAGCATATAATCAATACGATGAGCATAATGCCGGTAATGAGTATATTCTTAAAAATGGGATAGGATTTCCCATCAAATTATAGAAGTTATGCATTGATATAGCATATCACAGGCTTTATTTTGCGATCAGAACCTTTAACGCAGAGCAATCATGACGGTGAAAGAATTAATTATAGAAGTGGAATTTGACGACTTGCTTCCTTACTTGAAAGAAATAATAGTAGGGCATCTTGATAACATCTATGCCTTCCGGGAAGCATACGATATTCTTCGAGATATGCATCTCAATCCTAAGTTTGTCGGGAAGGTTTGCATAGAACAAGAAGAGGATGGGGTAAGCGTACAGTCTTTAGACACAGATTTTTGGGAGAATGAATTGGCTAAAGAGCTTGTCTTACCTAAGAATGCTAGTGTGAGCAAAGAGGAAATTGCCGCACATTGTATATACGACATTACCTTTTATGGCTTTTCTCCGGCGGAGATAATTGAAAATTTCTGGAAAAATCATGCCCCCATACAAAGCAAAATGGAACGGAGGAAGTCCATCATACAAGAACTTACTGTGTCCGGAAGCAGTCTCACGTATAAGGACTTAGCCTATCTATTTCAAGTGGAGTACGGTACACGCTATGATTATCATTCCATTACCAACGGACAAGGAAACCGATTAGCCTATATTGCTGACTCCATGACCAAATACCAGCAACTTGATCTAAGTCGATACAATAATGCTGTGGTTTGCATTCGTGTTTCTGTTCAATATCCATTAATCAACGAGGAATTGGAAGATTTTAAACGTAATGTCCGCTCGTGGCTGAATTATGAAGACATTCAATTGGGCATTATAACAGAAGATAGCGATTGTAAAGAAGCAACAGTCACATTGCTATTGAACAAGCATAAAAATAAAGCATAGCAAAGGGAAGACTTGCCGTTCATTCGAGTAAACAAATGAAAGCAGGAATAAACCAAAACAAATTACTTTCTTCGCTATTTTATGTTTAATAGCATTTATTCTCCACCCCAACCGTCAGTAATCCGTCAGTATATAAAAGCAAAAAGGAGCTAAGTCAACCGCTTAACTCCTTCATTTTCACCAGTCGGGGTGACTGGATTCGAACCAGCGACCACA
>URMA01000050.1 GCA_900548875.1 uncultured Porphyromonadaceae bacterium
GAACAGTTAATTTAAACTAAATATTATCCAATTATTTGGATTACAACATAGAAGAACATAAAAACAAATTTTTCATGCTTGTCAATTTCATATGTTCTTTTGTTCTTCTGTCAAAAAAGAGAAAGGCGAGTGCTGTTCTCAATTACCGGATTACTGATGCACTTCCAATCGTTTAGTCACAGGCGAACCGATACGCACATTGCCTGCCGCCCATTGTCCCGACCAAGGCGAGTCGAAAAACAGATGATAGCGGGCGCGCGACAGGCAATCCACCCGAAACTCTACATCGACCGTCGTACCGCACACTTCAGTAATTGTCTTGTCGGCCCGTCGTTCGGTGATTTTCACATCCTTGCCTATCACCAGAATGGCATAGTTGAGCTCGCAGTCGGGCGTATCGAGATACACGCCACGGCGCACCACCGTCAGATGTCCCCGCTCGTCGACCGTCACCTCCACCACCGTTTCATCGGAACTGGAAGGCCGCATCTCGCCTCGGGAAAAGTAGGTGCGTGCCTCGCCTTTTTCCGACGGCTTCATCAACACCCCCACAATTACCATCGCCACGACAAACGCCGCAATGAAAAACTCCACCGAATTTATGAACAACAATACCATTCTTTCCGTTTTTGAACTACAAATTTAACGAATGACAAGCGGAAGGACAAACAAAACAAGAAAATACGGAATCCCATCCGTAAACCATAATCCGTAAACTGTAAACCGTAAACCCAATATTATTCCTAACTTTGCAAAAAAGAAAAAGACGTGAATTTCAACGACACTCTCATCAACTGGTACAACGAGCATCGGCGCGACCTGCCGTGGCGTAACACACGCGACCCTTACCGTATTTGGATTTCGGAAATCATCCTGCAACAGACCCGTGTAGCCCAGGGCCTCGACTATTACCGGCGGTTTATCGAACGTTTTCCCGATGTGGCCGCGCTCGCCTGTGCGCCGGAAGACGAAGTGTTGCGATTATGGCAGGGATTGGGCTACTATTCACGCGCACGCAACCTTCATGCTGCCGCCAAAAGCATGAACGGAACATTTCCCGCCGACTATGCCGGCGTGAGGGCATTGAAAGGGGTAGGCGACTACACGGCTGCCGCTATCTGTTCGATTGCCTACGGAATGCCGTATGCCGTAGTCGACGGCAATGTCTATCGCGTGCTGTCGCGCTATTTTGGAATAGACACTCCCATTGACTCCACACAAGGAAAAAAGAATTTGCCTCTCTTGCCGACGAACTGCTCGACCACCGCCGTCCCGACCTTTACAATCAGGCCATCATGGACTTCGGAGCAATGGTATGTACGCCCGCTTCGCCCGACTGCGCCGGCTGTCCGCTTGCCGACAGTTGTGCAGCACTCGCTTCCAATACTGTAGCCGAACTCCCCGTAAAAGCGAAGAAGACAAAGACCACCGACCGCTATCTGACCTATCTGAAAATCGTGGCCGACGGCCATACGTTTATCCGCAAACGCGACGACAACGACATTTGGAGAGGTCTCTACGAATATCCGCTGATTGAAACCGCACAACCGATTGCCGACATCGGCGAACTGACCTCACATCCCGCTTTCGCCACACTCACTGCCGGAAAGGAAGCCACGGTGCGACAGCTGTGCAAAAACGTGAAGCACGTGCTTTCCCACCGCATCCTCTACGCCAGCCTCTACGAAGTCGCCCTCAATGCCGACCATACAGAAGGCTACATGCGCATTCTCCTCAACGACCTCGACAACTACGCCTTCCCCACGCTCCATCACAAACTGGAATCCGCCTGCCAGAACCGGAAGGAGTGACAAACTTCTACAAAATATGGCCATATCAAGTACAAGAATAACTTTTTCATCAAAAAGCGTATAAATTATTTGATTTTTTGCCATTTTTTCTTCAAATTTGTAGAAACCAGTTCAACATTATGAAAAAAATTTTTACTCTTTCAGTTTTAGCTTCACTGGCATTTTCCAGCTATGCAGGTGAAGTAGTCTATCAGTCCGCATTGGATACCAGTGAAGAATTTGCCAAGTGGACAGTAATTGATGCAAACTCCGACACAAAAACATGGGGATTTGACGAATCAACAAGTGCAGCCAAATACGGTTACGGCACGGTTGTGGCTGACGACTGGCTCATTTCTCCAGCTGTAAATGTCAAAGCAGGAGCCTATATGCTCACCTTTGACTACCAAGGCAGCAGCTATGGAGAAAAAATGGATGTATTCTATGGAAACTCACCGGAAGCGGCTTCAATGACCGAATCCATCATTGATTTGGGAACATTCGACGTAAACGGTGAATTTGCACAGGCAAAACAGATAGTTAAAGTAGACAACGACGGCACTATCCATATCGGATTCCACGCAAAAAGCGACCCTGACAAGTTCCGCATTTTCGTGAAAAACGTATCATTGGCAACAGCCAACGGGCTGGATGCAGCCGTCCTGTCGGTGAAGACCAGCGAATCGGCCGACAATCTGTCGAACGAACCGGTCACCATCACTGTACGGAACAACAGTATCAGCGACATTTCCAACCTTCCTGTCTATTTTCAGGCAAACAACCAGCCGGCTGTAAGCGAAACCATCGAACAGGTAATCAAGCCGGGTGAAACTGTTGAATATACGTTCAAAACTCTTGCCGACCTTAACGAAACCGGCTCATACACCATCACCGCCTGGGCAGCACTCGAAAACGACGAAATTCCTGAAAACGACCGCTGCTCGACCAGCACACGCCATTTCGGACCGGCAAGCGTGCCTTATGTCAACGGATTCGAAGACGAGTACAGCCGCAGTGCCATCAAATACTTTGACTTGAACGAGGACCCGGAAGACGAAGAAAACGGCAGCTGGAGTGCCTTCAAAAACGAAGGTTGGTTCGGCTCTTATTCCCGCAACGGTGATTACTCGATGATATACTGGTATAGCAAGAATCACCCGGGCGACGATTGGTTCATTCTCGAACCGATACGTCTGAAAGCCGGATACTACAGCCTGAAGTTCTGGTATGCTTCCATGGGTGACCACAACGAACGTTTTGCCGTTTACTACGGAACAGAATCTACTCCGGAAGGCATGAAAAACCAGATTGTAAGCTACGACCCATTCCAGTCAGACAGCTATATTGAATCGGCAAGCGTGTTCCATATCGAACAGGATGGCATCTACTATATCGGTTTCCATTCGTTCAGCGACCCGGATGAAAACATCATCTGCATCGACGACCTGTCAATTGAAGAGATACCCAGCACATTGACCGACCTGACAGTCGGCAACGTACTTTCACCGGCAAACGGCTATGTACGTCCGCTCCAGACACAGGATGTTATCTTCACCGTTGTCAACAACTCGATTGTCGACGTTGATAACACTTCCGTTGAAATAGCTATCGACGGCACAATTGTCAACCAATTCACCATCGACAAGATGCTGGCACAGGAAACAAAGACATTCGACTACAACAGCGGCCTTGCCGATCTTGCAGAAGGTGACCATAAAATCACCATTACCGTGAAGAACGACAACGACCAAGTGGCTGAAAACAATGTTTACGAAGCCGACTTCAAGGTTTTGAAGGAAGCATCTGTCATGTACGACTTTGAAAATGGCGGAAAACTTCCCGAAGATTTGATAGTGAAGGCTGAAGACGGGGCAACGGTACATGAGGGCATTGCCGACATCTTCCCGAACAACGAAGCATGGGCACCGGTTGAAATCTACGAATCGGAAACTTACGGTTCTTGGCTGTTGGGAGCCGGTTCATGGTTTACCGACGACACACAGGCCGACCGCTGGTGCATCTTCCCGAAAATGAAAGTGAATTCCGAAAATGCCGATATGGTATGGACGGCAAATTCAGGCGATATGGGCAAGAAATATCCGGAAACTTACGAAATCAGAGTGTCGACAACAGACACGGAAACCGGCAGCTTCTCGGAAATAGCAACCATCACAAATGAGAATTATGCCGATATGCCAAGCACACGCGGCGTTGACCTCGGAGCATACAACGGACAGGAAATCTACGTTGCATTCCGCCTCATCACACGCGACGGCTACATGCTGACAATCGACAACGTGGGCTTCTACGGCGACATTGAAAAGGCCGGACAGTCAGGCGTGGAAAACATATCCGACAACACGGCTATTACTGTCGACAACAACTGGGTACGCTGCACCGCAGAAAAAGTGGAAAGCATCAGCGTATATGATGCCAGCGGACGTATCGTTGCACAGAACAGCAACAGCAGCAGCCTGTCAATCGACAACCTCTCGAACGGTGTCTACATAGTCCGCGCCATTGCCGACGGCAAGACATTGCAACGCAAGTTCATAAAATAGAAATATTTAACCCTATAAATCAAAAAACCGCTTTCTTGTGAGGAGAAAGCGGTTTTTTGATTATAACCCATAGACAAAAGGTCCAAACTACATCTCAAGCTTTTTTACCAAACAGCGATTTGAGAATAAAACCGCCGATTTTCCGTTCTAATCCCTGTTTCGTGGTAGGAATACCCGTCTTGCGGACTATTTTCTGCTTTATGCCCGTTATACCTACCGCACGTTTCCACGAAAAGCTCAATCCCGGTATTTTCATAGCCAATCAATTTTATTTATGTAACAACAATATAACTACCTTTATGTCAATATTATTTCGTAACTTGCGAAAAATTTTTGACATATATACATTTTTATAACAAAAATATAAGATCTAATATAAATCCTATGGAAACGACTTTGTTGACAAATGTTTATAATGACATCCTTCGCTTTATTACAGAAGAGGAACAAAATCTTTTTTTTAATGAACGAGATTTACAAATGCATCTTGCTTTATATTTGTTAAAATCATCTAATAATTATGATGATGTGGAAGTGGAATACTATGTTCCAGTGTTCAACAATCGTAAAGACAAGATATTAAAAGAGTATGATTGGAACTCCGAGATTAGACTTGATATTATTGTAATGAAGAACAACGAATTCTTACCTGTTGAAATCAAATACAAGACTCGTAATATTCAAAATTCTTATGGATTAAGTAGATTTAATAAAGAAATTCCGGATGTTGATATATTGAAAAATCAGTCAGCTCAAAATTTAGGATGTTATGATTTTTGGAAAGATGTAAGAAGGATCGAAGTCATAAAAAATGAGTATGGAAAAAGCGTAATAGGCGGTATTGCTATTTTTCTTACTAATGACAGCGCCTATTGGAATGAAAATATTAAAAAAGGTTCTGCATATTATAATTTCCGTTTAAGTGCCAATAATACCGACACAAATAAAAAATGGACTAAAAATGTAGCTGAAACAGTTATAAAAAAATATCCGGATTTCACACTGGAACAAGCCTATAACTCCGAATGGATAGACAAAAAAGGATTTAAGGATTACAACGATGAATTTTTCAGATGCTATATGGTTAAAGTTCAGTAGCGAACAATATTCTTATAACCTATCCAATTCAAGCGAGCGAAACAATCTCGATGGAACTTTTCAATAAAAATATTATATCAAAAATTCACTGAGGTAATGAAAAAATTAATTTTATATCTATTTTTTGCATTTTCTGCTATTATTTCAATGGCACAAACTCGATTCGAGGTAGATGGTTTAACCTATGAAATTCTGTCAGAATCTGATAGAACTGTAGAGGTTCATGATTACGATAAAAGAGCATCCGAAATATCTATTCCTAAAATTGTTTTTTATAATAGAATGCCTTATACTGTTACCGCCATTGGTGACAAAGCGTTTGAATGGTGTTTTGATCTAACATCCGTAATTATTCCAAATACTGTTACTACTATTGGAAACGAAGCTTTCCATTTGTGCCATGGACTGACATCCATAATAATTCCTAATTCTGTTATTACTATCGGAGAGAGCGCTTTTGCGACCTGCAATGGACTAACATCTGTGACAATTGGCAATTCTGTCACCACAATCGGTAATAAAGCTTTTCTATAATGTAGCGGACTTACATCCGTAGCATTTGGTAATTCTATTATTACTATCGGTGATGAAGCTTTTCTACAGTGTAACAAACTGAAATCTTCAGAGATGCCTAATACTATAACTACAATCGGCAATAGAGCTTTTCGTGAGTGCAAAGAACTGACCTCCATGATAATTCCAAATTCCACAACTTTCATCGGAGAGGAAGCTTTTTATGGATGCTCAGGATTGACATCTGTGAGTATCGGTAATTCCGTAAGAAACATCGGAAATAGTGCTTTTTCATTATGTAATGGATTGTCTTCTATCATCATTCCTGATTCCGTTATCTCTATTGGTAATTATGCTTTTCAAGGCTGCTCTGGACTGACGTCCGTAATAATACCAGATTATGTTAAAACTATTGGTGAAAATGCTTTTGCATATTGCAACGAGCTGAAATCTGTGATAATTGGTAATTCTGTAATAGCAATCGCCGATAAGACTTTTGCCCATTGCTATGGCCTAACATCTGTAACAATTGGAAATTCTGTGACAAATATTGGTAATCGAGCGTTTTATTCTTGCAACAAATTGACTTCTGTAACTTTTGGAAATTCTGTAAACACCATCGGCAATGAAGCTTTCTGGGATTGCAGAGAACTAATTTCCGTAACATTGGGAAATTCTGTAACCTCTATTGGAGAGAAAGCTTTTTACTATTGTTATGGGCTAACATCTATAAAGATAGGAAATTCTGTTAATACTATTGGAAATAAAGCGTTTTATAGTTGTTACAATTTGCAAGAATTTGAAAATTATACTAAAGAACCACAACAGATTTCTTCAGAAGTTTTCTTCGGGGTCAACCTTAATTCTGTCAAATTAATAGTACCTACATATAGTGTTGAGAAATACAAAAGCGCAGATGTGTGGAAGGAATTTGGCACAATTGAAGGACAGGATGCCGGCGTTGGCACAGTGGAAACTGATAAGATTGTGGTGAGTGACGGCATGTTGCGCAATCTTGCGGGTGAAGATATGCGCATCTACGACTTGAACGGTCGCGAGGTGTATAGCGGTAGCGGCAGTGAACTACGCCTTCCGGCTGGTCTTTATATTCTCCAGACTTCCAACGGAAACCGCAAAGTAGTATTCTAAAATGCGATTTTAAATTCATAAATAGTTGTGATGTAGAACACATAGTATTAAATACACAATAAAGACAAATGGCTCTATCTTTCTTCGACAGAAGTTTGGCAGAGCCATTTTTGTATAATTTAGGAAGTTTTTCCATACTGATTACGGATAGGAAAGGGTTTTCGACTTTTTTAGGGGAAAGGGAGTGGAATTTTGGCGGGAATAGCGTAAATTTGCGTTATGATACTCAAGAGTCTGTCCATATTGAACTACAAGAATATTGCCGAGGCTTCGCTGGCGTTTTCGGCTAAGGTCAACTGCCTGTTGGGTAACAACGGGATGGGCAAGACGAACATTCTTGACGCTATCCATTATCTGAGCTTCTGCAAGAGCGGACTCGACCGTACGGATACGAACACGGTGCGCTACGGCGAGGAGTTCATGCTGCTTCAGGGCGAATACGAACGCAACGGTAAGCAGGAAAACATTTCGTGCGCCATCCAGAAAGGGAAAAAGAAATCGGTGAAGCGCAACGGTAAGGAATACCGCAAGCTGAGCGAGCATATCGGCCTGCTTCCGCTGGTGATGGTTTCGCCGAACGACTGGAACCTGATTCAGGGCGGCAGCGAGGAACGCCGCCGACTTATCGACCAGATTATCTCGCAGGGAAACGCCGGATATCTGGATGCGCTCATCCGCTACGGCAAGGGCATCGAACAGCGCAACGCCATGCTGAAGCAGGGCTACAGCGACCCGCTACTCTATGAATCAGTGGACGGCTATATCTGCGAGGCGGCTACGGAAATCCACCGCGCCCGACGGGAGTGGATAGAGCAGTTTACGCCTATCTTCATGCGCTACTACAACGCGATAGGCAACTGCAACGAAACTGTCAGACTCGACTACCGGAGCGAACTGAACGAACATAGCTGTGCCGACGTGCTCCGCAGCAATTTCGGCAAGGACCGCGTGCTGGGCTACACGTCGCAGGGCGTACACCGCGACGACATTGAACTGATGCTCGGCGATGCGCTCATGCGCAAGACAGGCTCGCAGGGACAGTGCAAGACCTACACGATAGCGTTGCGCCTCGCACAGTTTGAGTTTCTGAAAAGGGAAGCGGGCATCACGCCGCTGCTGCTGCTCGACGACATTTTCGACAAGCTCGACGCACTGCGCGTGGCCAACATCATGCGCATCGTGTCGGAGCCTTCGTTCGGACAGATTTTTATTTCCGACACCAACCGCCAGCACATCGACGAAACGATCCAGACCGTAGGAAGCGACTACCGGATTTTCCTCGTCGACCACGGCGAATGTAAACCATTGGACGAACATGAAATCGACTGACGCTAAATCCATCGGAGAAATCATGGCGGAATACCTCAACCCCGCCAAGCTCGACGACAGCATCAATGCCCGCCGACTGGAAGCGTTGTGGCCGGAAGTGGTGGGACCCTACATCAACCGCCAGACCGTCCGACGGTTTGTCAGCCACAGAAAACTGTATGTGCAAATAACCTCGGCACCCTTGCGCAACGAGCTTATGCTCAACCGCTCGTCGCTCGTAAGACGACTGAACGAAACCACCGGCGCCGATGTTATCGACGATATAATATTCAGATAAGCTATGAAAGAAAACGAAAAAGCAGTAAAAATGGAAGAATCACCGGCATTCCGCCATACTATACCGGTGCAGATGCGTTTCAACGACGTAGACGTATTGGGACATATCAACAACTCTGTGTATTTTTCCTACTATGACTTAGGGAAGACAGCCTATTTCACCACCATCCGCAAGGAACTGCTCGACTGGCAGCGTGCCGATGTGGTGATAGCCAATGTCAACTGCAATTTCTATTCTCCCATCTATTTTGGAGAACCCATTTCCGTGACCACCCGCGTGGAATCCATCCACGAAAAGAGCTTCAAGCTCCATCAGCGCATCGTAAACCTTTCCACCAAGGAAATCAAGAGCGAATGCGTGACCATCATGGTGGGCTACGACATCAAGAACCAATGTTCGACCAAATTGTCGGCAGCATGGATAAAGGCCATCTGCGACTATGAAGGCCGGAACCTTCTCGAACCGTCAAACGAAGAAAACGAATAAAAAAGACTTTTATGATTGACATCAAACAGTCCATGCAAGAAATTCTTGCTGCTGAAAGTAAGGCTGTAGCCAGCATTCCCGTCACCGACGGATACGAAAAAGCTGTAGCCATGATTGTGGAACAAGTGTGGAACAAACAAGGCAAACTCATCACTTCCGGTATGGGAAAGGCCGGACAGATTGCCATGAACATTGCCACTACCTTTTCCTCTACCGGTATTCCGGCAGTATTCCTGCATCCGAGCGAGGCCCAGCACGGCGACCTCGGCGTCATGCAGCAGAATGACATCATGCTCCTGCTTTCCAATTCGGGAAAAACCCGCGAAATCATCGAACTGGTGGACCTTGCCAAACGGATGAACCCGAAATTGCAAATCATTGTCATCACAGGCAACAACAACAGCGAACTTGCTGAAATATCCGACATCTGCCTCTGGACAGGCAACGCTCCGGAAGTGTGCCCGCTCGGCCTGACTCCGACCACAAGCACCACGCTGATGACGGTAATCGGTGACGTGCTTGTCGTCAACGTGATGAAAACAACCGGATTCACAAAAGAAATGTACGCCATGCGTCACCACGGCGGCTATCTCGGTGTAAAAAGCCGCGGAGAAAAACAATAATATACGAAAATGAGAAAAGTTATTGCTATCGGACAATCGTCGCTCGACATCATCCATATCGACGGAAAACCGGCAGCTTCGTTCACCGGCGGCCGCATCGCCAACATGGCGGCTTCGCTGGCACGCCTAGGACATCAGGTGGAATATGTGAGCGAATGTGCCAACGACAGCGTCGGCGACATGATTGTCGATTTCCTGAAAACAAACGGAGTAGGGGTGGCATCGGTCGACCGCTACACCGACGGACTTTCGCAGGTTTCACTCATATTCAGCAACTCCGACGGGAAAACTTCCTATTCCGAATACCGCAAATATCCGGTCAACCGCTTCAACGTGCTCTGGCCGCGAATCGAAGAGGACGACATCGTTGTGTTCGGTGCCTACTTTGCCATCGAGGAAGACGTGCGCAAGCCGCTCCTCGAGCTGCTCAACTATGCAGTAGAGCGTAAGGCCATCATCGTCTACCTGCCGGGATTCCAGCCGGAACTGTGCAGCCGTATTACCCGTGTGATGCCTTCTATCCACGAGAACCTTGAGTTTGCCGACTTCGTGCTTGCCCGCGAATCCGACATGAAGAAAATCTACGAGAAGGAAGATTCCCTGCGCTGCTACAACGACCACATTCTCTTCTATTGCCCGAATTTCCTTTTCGTGGACAACGGTTTCAACGTAACCATGCATGCGCCGAAAGGCAATTTCCATCAGGACTATACCGGCGACAAGCCGAAAAACCAGCTGGGATGGCACGCCACGTTCTGCGCGGGCATCGTTCACGGACTGCTGAAGCACAACATACTTCGGAACACGCTCAACGATGTGAGCATCGAAACATGGACCGACATCGTGAAGACAGCGCTTGCCTGTGCAGCCGACAGTTCGCGCACCCACCGGAATACGGTTTCCGACGAAATTGTCAACCAACTGAAATAACGAACCGACATGAAGCAGCTTCCGTTCCACCTCACCTATCTGCCGCCTGCGGCCGCCGAAGCAGTTCCCTGCCCGGCAGAAACCGCAAGGCTCGCCCTTATCAGCCACGTGGAAAAGGGCAACATTGCCGAAGCCGAATCGTTTTTTGAAAGCACCGTTCTCCCGGAGCCTGAAGCGGCAGAAACGCTTGTCCGCGCCTCCTATTTCCAGATAGGCGCATGGATTGCCGTCGCCCTGCAGCAATACGAAAAAGCCGGAGAACGCATCATCGGCTCGCTGCAACTGCTCTCCGCCTGCAACGACAAAAAGGATACGGAAGTGGCTGCAATGACCGCCGCACTGCTCTACGACTATGCCGTAGTGTGCCATCAAAACCGCCGCAAGACCAAGGCTGAAAAAGCCCTTGGAAAAGCATCGGCCATCTACAACCGGATTCAGAAAAGCCAGTCGGAACGCTTCGTTGAGGCAGCCGCCTATACTGCCGCCGCCACAACGGAAATCTACCGCTCGAAAATCAAGATGCTCAACACGCTCGCCCACCATCAGGCTGCGACGGAATACTACACGGATGCGGTCAAGTCGGGAGCGGCCGAAGCCATGAACAGCCTGATCAACTCCATCTCAAAAGAGGCTGAAGCCATGTTTGAAATGGAACACTACCGCACAGCCGTACGGCTCTACACCAAAGCCATACGCTATCAGCAGAAACTCAGTCCACGGTTCGGCATAAAAGAACTCCGACTGTCACTCCAGCTTGCCGAAGCGCTGCTCTACCTGCCCATGCGGAAAGAAACGGGCATCCGGCTGCTGGAAACCCTGCGGACCTCTGCCCAGAAGCTAAAAGCCGAAAAGGAACTGGAGAGAATCAACGCCTACCTCAACGGCAGTCAGAAGGCAGAATCCAGCATTATCGCCTTTTTCAAGAATTTAATTTCATAACTCATAAAAAAACTGCAACTATGTCTACAGAATTAAGAGCTGAACACAAACCTGCAACCCCGCTGCCTAAAATAAAGGACCTGAAAGTGGGTATCGTCGTAGCCGAATGGAACAGCCACATCACCAACGCTCTCCTCGACGGCGCTTTGGAAGTATTCAAGCGCGAAGGCTATCCGGAAGAAAACATCATTGTACGCTATGTGCCGGGAAGCGTGGAACTCACCTTCGGAGCAGCCTGCATGATTCAGGACACGGAAGTGGACGCCGTCATCGTTTTCGGCTGCGTCATCCGTGGAGGAACACCTCACTTCGACTACGTTTGTGACAGCGTTACCCAAGGCGTCACCACCCTCAACGCCAACGGCGACATTCCTGTCATCTTCGGGGTGCTGACCACCGACAACGAAGAACAGGCTCTCGAACGCGCCGGAGGAAAACTGGGCAACAAGGGTACGGAAGCTGCTGAAGCCGCCATCAAAATGGTAAATTTCTATCAGACACTTTAATCCAACCCTGCCAAAAGTCGAATGACCCATTGGGGTGAAAACAACCCTACGGACAAAAAGAGGAAAAATTGCGAAAAAATGCACGGCGAGTATTGCACAATTAAAATATTCGTCGTACATTTGCAACGCAATTAGCACAAGGGCGAATACCAGAGTGGCCAAATGGGGCAGACTGTAAATCTGCTGGCTTATGCCTTCGGTGGTTCGAATCCATCTTCGCCCACTTCCTCCTTAATTTACTGCGGAAGTAGCTCAGTTGATAGAGCATCAGCCTTCCAAGCTGAGGGTCGCGAGTTTGAGCCTCGTCTTCCGCTCAAGACGCAGAAGCGTGTGATACGGACGTCTCCTATCGGTTGATAGGGGAGTTTGTGTCGCCCGCTCGTTCTGCGAAATGAATTTTTAAAACTTTAAAGCAATTTTTAACAATACTTTAAATACTTAATACTATGGCAAAAGAAAAATTCGACCGGTCGAAACCGCACGTAAACATCGGTACCATCGGTCACGTTGACCACGGTAAGACCACCCTTACCGCTGCTATCACGACTGTTTTGGCAAAGAACGGTCTGTCGGAACTCCGTTCGTTCGACTCGATCGACAACGCTCCCGAGGAGAAAGAGCGTGGTATCACGATCAACACCTCGCACGTTGAGTACCAGACGGCCAACCGCCACTACGCTCACGTAGACTGCCCGGGCCACGCCGACTATGTGAAGAACATGGTTACCGGTGCCGCTCAGATGGACGGCGCCATTCTGGTCGTTGCCGCTACGGACGGTCCGATGCCCCAGACCAACGAGCACGTGCTGCTCGCCCGTCAGGTGAACGTACCGCGCATCGTCGTTTTCCTGAACAAGTGCGACATGGTGGACGATCCCGAAATGCTCGACCTGGTCGAGATGGAGGTTCGCGACCTGCTTTCCAAGTATGAGTACGATGGCGACAACGCTCCCGTTATCCGCGGTTCCGCACTCGGCGGCCTGAACGGCGAGCCGGCATGGGAGGACAAGATCATGGAGCTGATGAACGCTGTTGACGAGTATATTCCGATCCCGCAGCGTGAGAACGAGAAGCCGTTCCTGATGCCTGTCGAGGACGTGTTCTCGATCACCGGCCGCGGTACCGTTGTAACGGGCCGTATCGAGACCGGTATCATCCACGTAGGCGATCCCGTCGAGATCGTAGGTCTTGAGGAGAAGACCCTCACGTCGACCTGCACGGGCGTCGAGATGTTCCGCAAGCTGCTCGACGAGGGCGAGGCCGGCGACAACGTAGGTCTGCTGCTCCGCGGTATCGACAAGAAAGAGGTTAAGCGCGGTATGGTAGTCGCTAAACCCGGCTCGATCACCCCGCACACCGAGTTCGAGGCTGAGGTCTACATCCTGAAGAAGGAAGAGGGTGGCCGTCACACGCCGTTCCACAACAACTATCGTCCCCAGTTCTATCTGCGTACGATGGACGTGACCGGTGAGGTTCACCTGCCCGCAGGCGTAGACATGGTTATGCCCGGCGACCACGTGACCATCACCGTGAAGCTGATCTACCCGGTAGCTATCAACGAAGGTCTGCGTTTCGCAATCCGCGAGGGTGGCCGTACGGTAGGTGCAGGTCAGATCCTGAAGATCGTGAAATAATTTTCACAACCCATAGGGAAGCGGTGTTCCGCACCGCTTCCCGCTTTTAGGAGCATAGTTCAAGGGTAGAATAGCGGTCTCCAAAACCGTTGATGGGAGTTCGAATCTCTCTGCTCCTGCCAAGAGTAAAAGACGAAGATATGTTCAAATACGTTAAAGAATCTTACAACGAGCTTGTAAACAAGGTAACGTGGCCTACGTTTCCGCAGCTCCAGAGTTCTACGATCGTCGTGATGGTGGCTTCGGTCATCTTTGCCGTGGTCGTTCTGGCGATGGACGTGACGTTCGAGAACGTGATGGCAGGCATTTACAAGACCCTGGGCGGTCTTGGCCGTTAATTGTTTGCTGAACGATGAGCGAGATTAAGAAACAGTGGTATGTCGTCCGCGCAATCGGTGGCAAGGAGGGGAAGGTCAAAGAGTATATCGAGGCTGAAATCCGCCACAACCACCTTGAGGACTACATTTCCCAGGTGCTGATCCCTACCGAAAAAGTCTATACCATCCGCAACGGAAAGAAGGTCTCCAAGGAGAAGGTCTCTTATCCGGGCTACGTGCTGGTGGAGGCTGCGTTCGTAGGGCAGATTCCGATTATAATTCGCAATACCCCCAACGTGCTGGGTTTCCTCGGCGACACCAAAGAGGACAGCCGCAAGATGAACGCCACGCCCCTGCGTCCGCAGGAGGTAGCGCGTATTCTCGGCCGCGTCGACGAACTGAACGCACAGGAGGAGGAGAACGAAATACCCTTCTTTGTCGGCGAGACCGTCAAGGTCACCGATGGCCCTTTCTCAAGCTTCCAGGGTACCATCGAGGCCGTCGACAACGAGCGCAAGAAACTCACGGTATCGGTGAAGATATTCGGGCGCAAAACTCCTATGGAGTTGAGTTTCACCCAAGTAGAAAAAGAATAATTAACCAAGGAAAACTATGGCAAAAGAGGTTGCTGCATTTATTAAATTGCAGATCAAAGGTGGTGCCGCCAATCCTTCGCCCCCGGTTGGTCCCGCATTGGGTTCTAAGGGAGTCAATATCATGGACTTCTGCAAGCAGTTCAATGCGCGTACCCAGGACAAGGCGGGGAAGGTCCTGCCGGTTATCATCACCGTGTACAGCGACAAGTCGTTCGACTTCGTCGTTAAACAGCCGCCCGTAGCCGTCCAGATTAAGGAAGCAGCCAAGATTAGCACTGCGTCAGCCGAGCCGAACCGAAACAAGGTCGGTCAGATTACGTGGGAGCAGGTCGAGGCTATCGCCAAGGATAAGATGAGCGATATGAACTGCTTCACGGTCGAGTCTGCAATGCGCATGGTTGCCGGAACGGCCCGCAGCATGGGTGTCAGCGTTGTCGGCGAATTTCCTAAAAAGTAATTGAATAGACGAAGATGAGTAAGCTGACCAAGAATCAGAAAGCAATGCTTGCGAAGGTGGAGCCGAACAAGGTTTACAAACTGAGTGAGGCCGCCGAACTTCTGAAGGAGATTACCTTTACGAAATTCGACGCGTCCGTGGACATGGACGTACGCCTGGGCGTAGACCCCCGCAAGGCAAACCAGATGGTCAGGGGTGTCGTTACCCTGCCGCATGGTACAGGTAAAACAGTAAGGGTGCTCGTGCTTTGTACTCCCGACAAGGAGAACGAAGCGAAAGAGGCCGGCGCCGATTACGTGGGACTCGACGAATACATCGAGAAAATCAAAGGAGGTTGGACCGATGTGGACGTCATCATCACTACTCCCAACGTAATGGCGAAAGTAGGTGCGCTGGGCCGTATTCTCGGTCCGCGCGGACTCATGCCGAACCCCAAGACCGGTACGGTCACCATGGAGGTGGGCAAAGCGGTCAAAGAGGTCAAGGCCGGTAAAATCGACTTCAAGGTCGACAAGTACGGCATCATCCACTCTTCGATAGGCAAGGCTTCGTTCACTGCCGAACAGATAGCCGACAACGCGAAGGAGTTCCTCGGAACAATCATCAAGTTGAAACCGTCCGCCGCTAAGGGTTCCTACATCCTCAGCATCTATCTCTCCTCGACAATGAGCTGCGGCTTACAGATAGATCCCAAATCTATTGACACGAAATAAAAATTCCGAAGACAATGAACAGGGAAGAAAAAAGACAGGTAATAGAGTCTCTGGCCGCCAAGCTCAACGAATACCCTCATTTCTACATAACGGACATAGCCGAACTCAACGCCGAGCAGACTGCGGCACTCCGCCGTCAGTGCTTCGAAAAGGAGGTAAATCTCATGGTCGTGAAGAATACCCTTTTCGAGAAAGCACTGGAGGCAACCGACAAGGCCGACGAGCAGCTCATCGGAGTGCTCAGCGGCGCGACTTCGATTATGTTCTCCTCCGTAAACAAAGCTCCGGCACAGGTCATCAAGGAGTTCCGTAAGAAGAACCCGCAGGGGAAACCGGTGCTCAAGGCTGCATACGTAGAGGATTGTATTTATGTCGGCGACCAGAACCTCGACATGCTCGTAGCCATCAAGAGCCGCGAAGAGCTTATCGGGGATATCATCGGTCTGCTCCAGTCTCCGGCCAAGAACGTTATTTCCGCCCTTGCCGGCGCTGCGGGACAGAAGGTCGCAGGTATCGTAAAAGCTCTCGAAGAGAGGAACAATTAGCGGAAGTCCTACCGGCATCCGTACAGAAAGAAACGGCTGGGGCAGCCGCTTGAAGGTCGCCGGGAGGCAATAAGACATTAACAAAAACATTAAACAAACAATAATCAATACAACAATGGCAGACATCAAGAAATTAGCTGAAGAGTTGGTAAACCTGACAGTTAAGGAAGTAACCGAATTGGCCGCTATCCTCAAGGACGAGTACGGCATCGAACCTGCAGCCGCAGCAGGTGCAGCCGAAGGAGGTGCAGCCGAGAAATCCACTTACGACGTTGTCCTCACCAGCGCAGGTCAGGCCAAAGTAGGCGTTATCAAGGTCGTTAAGGAAATCACCGGTCTCGGTCTCAAGGAAGCCAAGGACCTCGTTGACGGCGCTCCCAAAGCTATCAAGGAAGGTGTTTCCAAAGAGGAAGCTGAGTCTATCAAATCTCAACTCGAAGAAGCAGGAGCTGAAGTTGAACTTAAATAGTTTATACTTCTAACTCGGAACATATTCAGGTATAGAGTCTGGCGACAGGCTCTATACCTTTTGCCGTTTATTTTGTCACAAGGCACGGCAGCAGATGCCGCAGGGCGAAGCAGAGGTGCCGGGAAGCGATGGCGGAGACGTCACAGCGGCGGGAACGACATCCGCCAAAACGAACGGCAAAGAGTTATCCGGAACGACCGCCGCGGGCGGAGGCCGGAGAGACACCGAAACGGGTAAACACCTTTCGGATACTCCGGAACGGGAACTGCGGCGATATGCGACGGAAAGCGGAGAGGGCTGTACACCGCCCGCATCCGCACGAAGACAGGATGCGGCTACGGCCGCTTTCTGTGTCGAGAAACGAAAAGGGTGATTAACCGGCGAAGACAAACGGTCCCCCGCACAAGGAGGCACGGCCTGAACGCCTCCCGGCCTGCCCACCGGGGTTCCCCCTACCCTCAACCGACCGGCGACTACTACCTGACAAGCGATAGACGCCAACTTATCTTGGATTAGAATGTGCTACCCGCAACGGCGCCACGAATGCCGCGGGTTCAACTCAAAAACATATTTGTTACATGTCCTTAAAAGCAAATAACCCGAGAATAAGCTTCTCTTCAGTGAAAAAAAGGATGCACTATCCCGATTTTCTGGAGATTCAGCTCAAATCATTCCACGACTTTTTCCAGCTCGACACCACCGCAGAGAACCGCAAGAACGAGGGGCTCTACAAAGTGTTCATGGAAAATTTCCCGATAACCGATACAAGGAACAACTTCGTTCTGGAATTCATCGATTACTATATCGACCCGCCCCGCTATTCCATAGAGGAGTGCCTCGAACGCGGCCTGACCTACAGCGTCCCGCTCAAGGCGAAACTGAAACTCTACTGTACGGACTCGGAACACGAGGACTTCGACACGGTGGTACAGGATGTCTATTTCGGTACCATCCCCTACATGACGCCGCGCGGCACATTCGTCATCAACGGTGCCGAGAGGGTCATCGTATCGCAGCTCCACCGTTCGCCGGGCGTATTCTTCGGGCAGAGCGTACACACCAACGGCACCAAACTCTACTCCGCACGTATCATTCCGTTCAAGGGGTCGTGGATAGAGTTCGCCACGGACATCAACAACGTGATGTACGCCTACATCGACCGCAAGAAGAAGCTCCCCGTCACGACGCTGCTGCGTGCCATCGGCTACGAGAACGACCAGCAGATACTGGAGATATTCGACCTGGCGGACGAGGTGAAAGTAAACCGTGCGAACCTTAAAAAGGCCGTAGGCCGCAAGCTGGCCGCAAGGGTACTGAGCACCTGGGTGGAAGACTTCGTTGACGAGGACACCGGCGAAGTGGTATCCATCGAGCGTAACGACGTCATCATCGACCGCGAAACGGTGCTCGAAGCCGACGACATAGACCGAATCATCGACAGCGGCGCCAAAAGCATCCTCCTGCACAAGGAGAATGCGACGGGCAACGACTATTCCATCATATACAACACGTTACAGAAAGACCCCTGCAACTCCGAAAAGGAAGCGGTGGTTTACATATACAGACAGCTGCGCAATTCCGAACCACCCGACGAGGCGACGGCAAGGGATGTCATCGACAAGCTCTTCTTCTCCGACAAACGCTACGACCTGGGCGAAGTGGGCCGTTTCCGGATAAACAAGAAGCTCGAACTCGACATCGACCCGCAAATCAGGGTGCTGACGAAAGAGGACATGATAGCCATTATCAAATACCTCATCTCGCTCATCAACTCCAAGACCGACGTGGACGACATCGACCACCTGAGCAACCGCCGCGTAAGGACCGTCGGAGAGCAGCTCTCCAACCAGTTCTCGGTGGGCTTCGTCAGGATGGCGCGTACCATCCGCGAACGGATGAACGTGCGCGACAACGAAGTCTTCACCCCGATAGACCTCATCAACGCCAAGACGCTCTCGAGCGTCATCAACTCGTTCTTCGGCACGAACCAGCTCTCGCAGTTCATGGACCAGATAAACCCGCTGGCCGAAATGACGCACAAGCGCCGTCTGTCGGCCCTCGGTCCGGGCGGTCTGTCGCGCGACAGGGCAGGTTTCGAAGTACGAGACGTACACTACACGCATTACGGACGCCTCTGCCCCATCGAGACGCCGGAAGGCCCGAATATCGGTCTTATCTCCTCGCTTTGCGTCTATGCGAAGATAAGCGACATGGGATTCATCGAGACGCCTTACCGCCGCGTGGAAAACGGCAAAGTGGACATGAAGGACGAGGACATCGTCTACATGAGCGCCGAAGAGGAGGAGAACCTCATCATCGCGCAGGCCACGGCCGGTATCGACGAGGAGGGTAACTTCCTCGAACCGGACCGCATCAAGGCACGCGTGGAGGCCGATTATCCGACGGTGAACGCCCAGCAGGTGAATCTGGTGGACGTGGCACCGAATCAGATAGCCTCCATTGCGGCGAGCCTCATCCCGTTCCTCGAACACGACGATGCCAACCGTGCTCTCATGGGCTCGAACATGATGCGCCAGGCCGTGCCCCTCATCAACCCCGAAGCCCCCATCGTGGGCACAGGTCTCGAATCGGAGATGATGGGCGACAGCCGCATCCATATCGTCGCCGAGAAGGACGGCGAGGTGGTATTTGCCGACGCCCAGCAGATACAGGTACGCTACGAACGCACGGAGGACGAAAAGCTCGTCAGCTTCGACCCGGAAGTGACCACCTATATCCTGCCGCGCTACCGCAAGACCAACCAGAACATGTCCATCACGCTGCGCCCCACCGTCATGCAGGGCGAAAAGGTAACGAAAGGCCAGATACTCACCGAAGGGTATTCGACCGACAACGGCGAACTCGCCCTGGGCCGCAACCTCAAGGTGGCGTTCATGCCCTGGAAGGGATACAACTTCGAGGATGCCATCGTGATATCGGAACGCCTCGTACGGGAAGACCTCTTCACTTCGGTGCACGTGGACGAGTACATCATGGAGGTGCGCGAGACCAAGCGCGGTATGGAGGAGCTGACCTCCGACATCCCGAACGTCAGCGAGGATGCGACCAAAGACCTCGACGAGAACGGTATCATCCGCATCGGTGCGAACGTCAAGCCGGGCGATATCCTCATCGGCAAGATAACCCCGAAGGGAGAGAGCGACCCGAGTCCGGAGGAGAAGCTGCTGCGCGCTATTTTCGGCGACAAAGCCGGCGACGTGAAGGATGCCTCGCTCAAGGCACAGCCTTCGCTCTACGGTGTGGTCATCGACAAGAAGCTCTTCAGCCGCGTGAACAAGGACAACAAGAAGGGCAAACAGGCCGAAAAGGTGCAGCTCGACAAAATCGACGCACAGTTCGCCAAGGAGGCCGCCGCCCTGAAAGCCGTCCTGGTGGATAAGCTGTGGACGATACTGAAGGACAAGACCACGCAGGGTATCAAGGACTACCTCGGCGCGGAGCTCTACGGCAAGGGCGCGAAGTTCAGCCGCAAGATGCTCGAAGAGATAGACTACCTGAACCTCAATACGGACAAGTGGGTGGGCGACGAACGCATAGACCGCCTCGTCGGACAGACCATCAACAACTACATCATCAAGTACAAGGAGCTCGATGCCCGCGTGAAACGCGAGAAGTACAACCTCACCAACGGCGACGAGCTGCCGGCAGGCATCATCCAGCTCGCCAAGGTTTACATCGCCAAGAAACGCAAGCTGAAAGTAGGCGACAAGAGGGCGGCCCGCCACGGTAACAAGGGTATCGTGGCGAAAGTGGTGCGCGACGAGGACATGCCTTTCCTCGACGACGGTTCGATAGTGGATATCGTACTGAACCCGCTGGGCGTGCCCTCCCGAATGAACCTCGGCCAGATTTACGAAACCGTACTCGGATGGGCGGGCAAGGAACTCGGGCTCAAGTTCGCCACCCCCATCTTCGACGGCGCCACGCTCGACGAGATAAACGAGTACACGGCCAAGGCGGGCATTCCGCGCAGCGGCCGCACCTATCTGCGCGACGGAGGAACCGGCGAACAGTTCGACCAGCCGGCTACCGTAGGCGTGATATACATGCTGAAGCTCGGCCACATGATAGACGACAAGATGCACGCGCGTTCCATCGGTCCCTATTCGCTCATCACCCAGCAGCCGCTCGGCGGTAAGGCGCAGTTCGGCGGCCAGCGATTCGGAGAGATGGAGGTCTGGGCGCTCGAAGCGTTCGGTGCAGCCAACATCCTGCAGGAGATACTGACCATCAAGAGCGACGACGTCATGGGGCGTGCGAAGGCCTACGAAGCCATCGTCAAGGGAGACAACCTCCCGCCGGCCGGTATCCCGGAATCGCTCAACGTGCTCCTGCACGAGCTGAGGGGCCTGGCGCTAAGCGTCAAGCTGGAGTAAGACGATGCCCCGTCCGCCGTCCCTCTCGGCAGGGA
>URMA01000051.1 GCA_900548875.1 uncultured Porphyromonadaceae bacterium
CTAGGACGCAAGATTTTCATTCTTGAAAGAGGAGTTCGATTCTCCTATGGGCTACTCATAAGCGTTGACCGTAATGGTCAATGCTTTTGTCGTTTACAGACGTTTGTACTCAAGTCCCCTTCCATATCGGCACATCTCCGCTATCATCCGGCTGCACAAAAGCCTTCTCCCCTACACTAAATATTGGCAACAATCATTGCCACAATCAACAGCCACCGCAACAGCCAACATTCAGAAACCTTCGTACAGACTTTAGCTCCTACAAATTTCCCCGCGGACTTTGCATCTCTAAAATTCCGCCATGCACTGCATGATTATACCATTTTCTGTTTTAACGCATCATTTAATAACATTTTACTACATAAAATAGCTATTTCACTGCAAACATTCACATAAAATGACTAATTTTGCAGAAATCATAAAACAAACATGAAACAAAAATTACTCCTAACCATTGGAGCGTTGCTGCTATTCAACAGCTACACGGCCAATACGGCCACGGCAGCAAGTACCACGCTCCAAGGAAATGTGGTTTCGTCCACAAATCCATCCACTAAAATCGGATTCTACTCCTTTACGGCCGAGAATCCTGTGACAATGACCCCCGTCTTTACAGACGGAACCGTTACCGCCAACGGTGGCGGCGTGTATGTAGACGGAAAAGTTTACATCATGAACTATTCCGAAACGTACGGCATGCTGATGGCCTACTATTACACATACGATGCCCTCACCTGGGAAACATTGTACACCAGCTATCCGGCAATCGTCGACTGGAGCGACATCGCCATTTCGAGCACCTATGACAAGACAACCGGAACGGTCTATTGCTGTACGTTCAACGACAGCCAGAGCGCCTTCCTTCTCCGCACATGGGACTTGGCAGGCGAAAGAAAAACGACCATTGCCGATGCCGGAACAGGCTATCCGGCCCTGGCCGCAAATGCAGCCGGTGAGCTCTACGGTATCAACACCGAAGGCAAACTCTACAAAATCGACAAGACCAATGGTAACGCCACATTGATCGGCGACACCGGCTTCAAGCCAAGAGGTACGCAAAGTGCCGCCTTCGACGACAAGACGGGCACCCTCTACTGGTTTGCATACAACAACGAAAGCAGCCGCCTGTATACGGTCAACACGTCGACAGCCGAACTGACACTCGTTTCCGAAATGCCGGATATGGCAGAAGTCGTTTCCGCCTATGTACCCAAGCCGGAAGCCGAGGACAACGCTCCGGCCAAAGCCGAGAACCTGACCGTCAACTTCCCGGAAGGCAACTTGTCGGGAACCGTATCGTTCACCATCCCGACAAAACATTTCGACGGAACAGAAATGACGGAAAATGTCGGATATACCGTAATGGTAAACGGCGAACAAGAAATTGTAAAATCCGACGCTCAACCGGGCACTACCGTCAATGAAAACATCACCGTCGAAACAGCCGGCACCTACGAAATACAGGTGACTCTGAACAATGCCACCGGCAACAGCCCGGCTGTCAAGACGGAATTGTGGATTGGCAACGACACTCCGGCCGCCGTCGGCAATCTGAAAGCGACCAAGGAAGGCGACTCAACAGTCCAGCTGACATGGGACGCACCAACTTCCACTATCCACAACGGATATATGAATCCTGAACAGCTCACCTACACGGTAGTCCGCCAGCCCGACAACAAGACTGTGGCCGAAAACATCAGCGAAACTTCCTTCTCGGAGGAAATCATTACCGACGAATTGAAAGCCTACAGCTATGAAGTCACGGCTAATTTTGCCGGATTGCAGAGCAGTGTGACAAAATCCGACTATGTCATTTTCGGTTCCTACGCATCGGTGCCATACTCTGATTCGTTCGACGACAACAGCACCTTCCCGCTCTACACGATTATCGACGGAAACGCCGACAAGGTAACCTGGACATACGACAACGGAGAGAAGAGCCTGTACTGCCGAACAATGGGTTCAAATCCGTCAGACGAGTATGCCATTACTCCTCCGTTGAAGCTCTCGAAGGAAAACGCCTACAACCTGTCGTTCGACATCCGCAAGATTGCCTCCGACAAAGCTGCACAACGCCTTGAAGTGCTGATCGGCGACAAACCGGAAGTAGCTTCCCTGAAAACCGTTCTTATCAAGGAACAGGACGTAGAAAGCGACAAGACTTTCCTTACTGAATTTTCCGTAGAAAACGACGGATTGTACTATATAGCCGTTCACCTTACCACTCCGGCACGAGGTCTTTACGTGTACCTGGACAATATCAAAGTGGAAGGTACGGCACAGAACGCCCCAGGCGAAGCAACCGACATTGTTGTCACTCCTGCTCCGCTCGGCGAACTGAAGGCCGACATCAGCTTCCGCACTCCGGCCACACTGGTCAACGGCGAAGCTGCCGACAATCTGACGAAAGTGGAACTGTACCGCGAATCGGAACTTATCAATACATTCGACAATCCAGCTCCTGCCACCGTACTGACATTTACGGACGAATCGGCCGCTCAAGGCATGAACAAGTACCGCATCTTTGCCTACAATGAAAACGGCATCGGAAAGATGGCCGAATGCGAGGCCTACATTGGCATTGATGTTCCGGGACTTGCCCAAAATGTCAAATACACCGACCTGGGCGAAGGCTCCAGCAAAATCACGTGGGAAGCACCGAAGGCCGGTGAACACGAAGGATATATCGTTCCGGAAGACCTCACCTACAGTCTCTACCGCAACGTCAGCTCGCAGGAGACACTCATTGCATCGGATCTGACAGAAACATCCTATACCGACACGGAATGCCCTGTCAGTGAGGACTCTCAAACCATTGTCTACTACACCGTACGCGCAACCAATGAAATCGGCACAGGCGCAAGTGCTTCTTCCAACGCACTGCAAGTCGGAGCTCCTTATCCGGCACCGCTGTCGGAATCATTTGCCAACGCTGCACTCAGCACCTCACCGTGGATTGTCGACCGTTTGAACGGCAACAGCGAAGAAGTGCTGTGGACACTGCTCCGTCAAGGCGCCGACCAGGAAACGGCACAGGACGGCGATAACGGCTTTGCCGGTTTTGCCGGATATTTCGACGGTGCGAAAGCAGCCATCGTATCTCCGAAAATCGACATTACAACACTTGAAAAACCTGGTGTATCGTTCTACGCCAACATTCCTTATCCGGCCGTAGCCTTCACGCCGGTCATTTCAGTCGACAATAGCGACTATCAGCCTATCCACGATGTCATCTTCAACGACAAGGACTTCCAGAATGGCTGGAAATACGTGGTCATTCCTTTGACGGAATACGCCGATGCGCAGCAAGTCAGAATCGGTTTCATGGGTGAAATCGACGGCGACAACGGAGCCATGTATATCGACAATGTAACCGTCGGCAACTTCTTCAACAAGGACTTGTCTGTCGGAAACATTTCCGCACCTAACGCCGCTACTTCCGGCGATGTCTGCACCATTTCGGCAACCGTTTCCAACGCCGGCCTGTCGGCTTCGGAAACAACTACCGTTGCACTGAAGAAAAACGGTGAAATTGTAGCGCAACAGGAAATCGGAGCCATGGAACCGGGCGAAAATACAACGGTTACATTCGAGTACAGCGTAGCCCAAAACGACTTGGGAAGCGAACTTCTGTTCACAATCGAACTGCTCTCGTCCGACGACAATCCAAACAACAATGCCGGCCAATGCAGCATTGCCGTCAAGTCGAACAACTATCCTATTCCAGCCAACCTGAAGGCAACTGCCGACAATGCGGAAGTAAGCCTGACATGGGAAAAGCCGGACTACAGCAACGGTATTCACGCTTCAGCAACCGACGACTTTGAAAG
The DNA here is from genome assembly GCA_900548875.1 of uncultured Porphyromonadaceae bacterium. Classification (GTDB taxonomy): domain Bacteria; phylum Bacteroidota; class Bacteroidia; order Bacteroidales; family Muribaculaceae; genus Limisoma. The sequence goes on from URMA01000051.1 coordinate 3,831, forward strand.
CTACGACGCATTCATCATTGACAACATCGGCAACTATACGCTCATCGACAAGGACAAGTCAATGACCTACCGCCTCGGCAATACCGACTACGACAACTCGACCGCGCTGATGGCATTCCAGGTATTCAATCCGGAAGAGGCAAAAATCACCAACGCCGCATTTACCCCTCACTCGGGCAAACAAATGCTGATAGCCGTAGCAAGTATCGGAGGTACAAACGACGACTGGCTCATCACGCCGGAACTGGCTACCGACAACCATATCATTTCGTTCTACGCCAAGAGCTTTACCGACAAATACGGTCTTGAGGAATTTGAAGTATGGTATTCAACTACCGGTACCGACGAAGCCGACTTCCAGAAGCTGACCGACAAGACACAGTACGCACCGGCCGATTGGACCGAATTCGTATACATCCTGCCGGAAGGTACCAAATATGCTGCCATCCGCTACATTTCAAAAGACAAGTATGCTTTAGGCATCGACGACCTGACATTTGCAACTGCCGACAGCGAAATGACGGAACTGAACCTGCTGGGATACAACGTATACCGTAATTCCGTACGCATCAATCAGGAAACTGTCACAACGGAAGCCTATACCGACAAGGTTGACGCAATCGGCGACTACACCTACAACGTAACGGCCGTTTACGATTTGGGCGAATCGCGACTCTCCGAAGGACAGACTGTCACTGTCAACAGCAGCGTAGACGAACTCAGCTCCGAAACGCTGGTATTCGGTTGCAAAGAAGGTATCCGCATTATTAATGCAGAAGGCGCAACAGTTACCGTCTGCCGTCTGGACGGCGTTGCAGTGCTTTCGACAACAGTCGACAGCTACCAGACAACCCTTCCGATGGACAACGGCCTGTATATCGTCACCGTCGGCAACCGCAGCTACAAAGTTTATGTAAAATAAACATAGCGTCAGCGCTTTACTGACATCTATATTCTCTAAAAGGCATCCCGGTCGTTGGTTTGGACCGGGATGCCTTTTGCTTTTTAATGGGTTTACGGATGGTTTACTGTTTACGGTTTACAGTTTACGGAAAGCCCCATAACCCCTAACCCATAATACCCTCAACGCAATGAATTACAGATGATTGTAGGGACACACCCCAGGTGTGTCCGAAAATTCCCATAACTGCAGCTATCTCCACGTGAATGGTGCAGAATACCCTTTAATCGCTTTTTTCTCAATTTTTTTTCGATAAACATTTGTTTTTTTGAAAAAGAGGCCATACATTTGCAGTGTACTATTTAACTAATACACTAAGACAAGCAAAAAAATCTACGATATGAACGAGAAATTAATTGACGTAAAAGGCATCACTTTCAGCTATGGCAGAAAGAAAGCAAATATTTTTGAGGACTTTTCCATGAGTCTAAACCGGGGTGCTGTCTATGGTCTGCTGGGCAAGAACGGCACCGGGAAATCCACGCTTCTCTATCTGATGTGCGGACTTTTGCGTCCGAAAGCCGGACAGGTTCTGATGAACGGCATCGATGTGAAACTCCGTCTGCCGCAAACGCTCCGCGACACATTCCTCGTTCCGGAAGAATTTTCGTTTCCCAATCTGCCGTTGAAGCAGTTTGTAAAACTCAATGCTCCGTTCTACCCCAACTTCAGCGATGAAATTCTGCGCCGCTGTCTGGCCGACTTCGACATGGACACCGACATCCACCTCAACGAACTGTCGATGGGACAAAAGAAAAAGGCATTCATGTGCTTTGCACTTGCCACCAACACGCCGCTGCTGATTATGGACGAACCGACCAACGGCTTCGACATTCCTTCAAAAAGCCAGATGCGCAAGGTGATAGCATCGAGCATGACCGACGAGAAAACGATTGTCATCTCCACCCACCAGGTACGCGATGTGGAAAATCTGCTCGACCATGTGCTAATGATTGACAGCAACCGCCTGATGCTCGACGCCACATTCAACGCCATCGCCGAACGGCTCTACTTTGCAGAGCTTCCACTCAACGAGCCGACCGACGATGCCCTGTTCGTGCAGCCGTCGCTGCAAGGCAAGAGCGCCATTTTCCGCAACCGTACCGGCGAGGAAAGCCCTATCAATCTGGAATTGCTGTTTAACGCCATGCTCGCCGAAGGCGACAAAATTAAAGATGCACTGAAATGAGAAACGAACTATTCTCCTTTCCGCGGTTTGTACAACTGATACGCTACGAAGTGGCGACGCGCCGAAAAAGCCTCGGCTACTTCGCGCTCGGGAGCTATGCCGGTCTGCTTGCAGCCTATTTAGGTGTAAATGCCGCTTCCAACAACTTCGACATTTTCACCCGTGGCGCATATATGGCAACTATCATCTTCATTCTCATCTATCTCTGTATATACGGGGCAAGCATTCTAAGCCCTACCCGTCAGAAAGGCGATGTGACGAACCTGCTGATGTTGCCTGCCACACAACTGGAAAAATTCGTAGTACGTTTTTTAGCGGTTACCATCGGACTGGTTGCCATTGCATGTGTCAACATTGTGCTTGCCGACCTGTCGCGCGTTGTCATCATCCGGCTGTTCAGCAATACGAAAGAATTCCGGCACATCGTTTTCGATCAGTTTTTCACCAGTCTGCTGAGCACACATAGCGTAACCATTCAGGACAATGCTACAAATATCAACCTCACGCCGTTTACATTGCTGTGGTTTCAGTCGCTCTACATTATCGGCGGCTGCCTTTGGCAGACGAAAAAGGCACAACGCACCACGGTCACATGGGTTATCCTGCTTTGGGGCGGCATTTTACTGCTGACAATTATGGGAGCAGAGACATCCATCGACCTGCTGCTAAACGAAGTTAAAGACACCAACAGCATCGGCCAACTGGCTGTCGGCACGGAAATCCTGTTGACATTGTTTATCCTGCTCAACTGGGGCATAGCCTACCGCCTGTTCTGCACTATGCAGATAAAAGAACGCAGTTTTATCAAACTTCCAAAATTCTTCAGAAAATGAAAGAGTCACAATTCAATATGCACCGCTTCCTGCTCGTTGCCAAACGCGACATTATGGAAGACTGGAAAGGCAATCTGACCAAAGGCATTGGCAACTATGCCCTCTACACCATCATCATGATCAGCCTTTTCATCAATTCACACGGCATGAAATTCCACGATTTCATTGCCAACATGGCAGAATGGATACTGCTGTTCACATCAATTGTGTTCATTTTCGTATCATCCGACGTGTTGTCACCGCTGTCATCCAAGGCAAAACGAATCAGTTTTCTCAACCTGCCGGCTACGAATCTCGAAAAATTCGTATGGCGTTTCCTTTATGTCAGCGTAGGTTTCCTTGCCATCAATCTGGCGGCCATCATCCTACTTGACATCACCCACTATCTTCTCCTTCCGCTTTTCAGCCTCGGCGAAGGCTATGCCAACCTGCTCACGCCTTATCTGATTGCGGAAATTTACGACCGCATCACGAGCATCTACTTCAACGTTGACGGAACACCCATCGACATCAGTGCCATTTCAGTAACCACATTTCTGGTGATGTCGCTTTGGGCGCATTCGCTCTACCTTGTAGGCGGCTGCATCTGGCAGAAACATCCGCTGCTCAAAACCGTCAGCGCACTGTTTTTCCTGTTCGTGCTGATGCTGATCGTACTGAAAATCTTTTCGCCCGTTATGTTGGACCTCAAACCGTTCTTGACCGAGTTTTTCCGCAACAACGGAATCAAGCCGTTTGTCATTATCGTCGATTGTGTAATCGGAGCGTTCACGCTGCTGAACTGGTGGATTTCCTACCGCATTTTCCGCAGCATGCAGATTGTCAACCCAAAACTGTTCAGACGATGAAAGAATCACAATTCAACATACATCGTTTCCTGCTTGTTGCCAGACGCGACATGGTGGAAAACTGGAAAGACAATCTCTTGAAATGCATAGCACTTTATGCACTCTATATGCTCTGCTATTTTACCTACGGGATAAAGACAATCACCGCTATGCCGTTCCTTATTACCCTCATCTCCTTAACCGTATTTCTATTTGCATCGTCCACCATCTTCAGACCGTTAAAGAAAAAAGAGGAAAGAACGTCATACCTGTCCCTGCCGGCAAGCCAAGTTGAGAAATTCCTGTGGCGCTTGTTTTATGTCACGATAGGATTCCTCTTTCTGAATTTCATAGCAGTCACCGCTATGGAAATCACCCATTGGATAACCGATTGGACAAAGGGAACCGTGCAAGAGGGAAAACATGTTTGCCTGTTTCCATTGATTGCGAAAGAAATCGCTATCAGCACCCCTCCCGACATCGCAGACTTTGCAATAGCAATATGGCTGTCGTCACTTTTCGCAATTGGCGGCAGTCTCTGGCAGAAACACCCTTTTCTGAAAACCCTGACAGCCCTGCTGATCATCTACCTGTTGCAGCTGTCTGCGCGGATTCTGCCAATAAACACCTCAGCATTATCCGACCCTGCCTACCTAATCATCGGTACATTCTTCGGACTGCTTTGCCTGCTGAACTGGTGGATTTCCTACTGGATTTTCTGCCGCACACAGATTGTTAAACCCAAACTGTTCTGACATTATGAATTTTAAAGAAAGCAAACCCATATATTTGCAAATAGCCGACCGTATCATGGACGAGATCCTGCAGGACATCTATCCGGAAGAGGCCCGCATCCCGTCGGTACGCGAATATGCGGCAACCGTGGAGGTGAACGCCAATACGGTGGTACGCTCCTACGACTACCTGCAAACCCAAGAAATCATCTTCAACCGCCGTGGCATCGGATACTTTGTCAGCAACGGAGCGAAAAATGCCATTCTGACCCTACGCCGCAAAGTGTTTCTCGACGAAGAATTGCCGGAAATGTTCCGAAAAATCCGCATGCTCGACATTCCAATAGAAGAAATCACCCGACTTTTCAACGATTTTAAAACTCACGATAAAGAATAGAGCTATAGAACTAACCACATAAAAATCATACCATTATGAAAAAATTATTTTTCACTGCAGTTGCAATTTTCATTGCAACCCTGAGCGGCTACGCCCAATTGACAAAAGCACAAATCGATTCCATCATTCTTGCTGCCGTACCAAAAGAGTATCATTCACAACTATTTCGGGAAACAGGCACCGACAGGACAACCTTCAGAATCGAAGCCGCAGGAAGTATGAACCGTCTGGCGGCATCCAACCTCAGCCAGCCCGTAAAACCGGAAGGAAGCTTGGGGCTATACGTCAATCGAAACCTACTTTGGTCATTATGGGAAACCGGATTGAAATGGAACTGGCGCCAGTATGACATGACGGGGTTCATCCCGCAATATGCTCCGGGCATGACAAAATTCACGGCATCTGCCAACACTCTTGAAATTCCGCTGACATTCGGTATTCTAATGGAAGAAAACAAAAACATCAAATATGTGGTAAAGGCCGGTATGTACTTTGAAGTCGGACTTTTTGGAAACGGAACACAATATACCACAAATGAAGACGGTACGGAAACGGCTGTGAAAATCAGCAACATCTACAAAAGCCAACTGAATTTCAATCCCTTCCAACGATTTGATGTCGGCGGACGTTTGGGCATTGACATCTATCTGAACAAATGGAAAGTAGGTTTTGAATACACGCACGGATGGCGTGACATACAGACGAACTGGGACAGACATATAAAGAACAAGAATCTGACACTCTCAGTGGGCTACTTTTTCAAGACAAAAGAACACAAGAAACGGCAACCCGATTTCTATCTTGTCTACTAATCACAAAATTTATATCAAACGTATGTAGTTTTTACAAACATCATGCGTCAAATGAAAAAACATATATGAACATCATTCAACTTATATCTGACACACAATTATGAAGGATTTGATTGTTGCCGCCGTGCTGGCGTTGCTGGCCGGCGGTTCGGGAAAAGCGGAAACCCTATGGGGGACTGTGTCCGACAACAACGGACAGCCGGTGGAGTTTGCCACGGTTGTGGCGCTCGCCGACAGCGTGCAACGCGGAGGTGCCGTCACCGACAGCATCGGCCATTATCAGATGACCTTGCCCGACGGCTCCTACACGCTGCATGCCTCTGCCGTAGGCTATGAAACGACGGAACAACCGTTTACGCTGAAAGGCGACAGCCGTATCGACCTGACGCTCACCGCTTCAGGCATACTCATCAATGAAGTGAACGTGGAAGCTTCCGCCATCCGGCGCGAGGCCGACCGCTTCGTGATGAACGTGGAAGACATGCCGTCGACTGTCGGGCAGGACGGAAAGGAACTGCTCCAGCAGGCTCCGGGCGTATGGATAGACAACGAAAAGATTTCACTCAACGGAAAAAGCGGCACGAAAATCTATGTCAACGACCGCGAGATCAAGCTCAGCAACGAGCAGCTGCTTGCCTTTCTGCAATCGCTGAAGGCAGAAAACGTGAGCCGCGTCGAAGTCATTCCGCAAACGGGTGTGGAATACAGTGCCGACACCAATGCCGGCATCATCAAAATCACCCTGAAAAAGAACCGTACCGACGGTGTCATGGGCAACGTGTCCATGTCGGGAAGCATGGGTGAAAGCGAAACCTTTCTTTCGCCGAGCGCAACGGTAAACGTGCAGGCCGGAAAATGGTCGTTCAATCTCAACGGCAACTACAACCATGCGTTGAAACTCGAACGCAACGTGTTCGACAACATCACCTACGACAGCGGCATGAGCTACAACGCCTCCACGCTGATGAACGCCCGAAAGCTCCGCACAGGAAGCCTCCTTGCCGGCATTTTCTACGATGCCGACCCGCGCAACTCGTTCGGACTGGAGCTGAACTATTCCCGCTACTACAAGCCGGTGATGCTGACTACCGACGGCACATTCGACCGCCTCACACAACTGGAAAAGCTGAACGGCAACTACCAACAGCGAAACCTGAGCGACAACATCGACGCTACGTTCAACTACATACACCGTCTTGACACACTGGGCTCTACACTGAAAGTGATAGCCAACTACACCCGTGCGGACGAGAACCAGAAAATGAACAATCTGCGCCACACCGTCATCGACGAACAGCTGTCTGACTCCATTTCGCGAAGCGATGAAAACTCGCTGTTCGACGTGGCCAACCTCAGCCTCGACTGGGAAAAGATTGTCAACCCAAAATGGACCGTTGGCGCAGGCGCAAAATACACGTTCAACCAAATGAATTCCGGTGCATTCTATGAATACCAGAAAACCGACGCATGGCTGCCCGAAACGGCACGCAACTACAGCGAACGCTACCGCGAAAACATTGCCGCCGTCTATGTAAAGGCAGCCGCCAACTTCAGCCACGTCTCGGTTTCCGCCGGACTCCGCGGCGAATACACCGACGGCAGCAGCCACGGAAAGATTGTGGAGCAAAGCTATTTCGACCTATTCCCCAACGCATCGGTCACCTACCGTCTGGACGAACAGGGGAGCAACTCGCTGACAGCGAGCTACGCACGCCACATCACGCGTCCGTCGTTCTGGGCGCTCAACCCGGTGCGCGCACAAAGTTCCGACTACACCTACCAGACCGGCAACCCTTACCTGCGTCCTTCGCATAACAACAATGTGAGCCTGACGGGTGTCTACAACTACCGCTACTCGCTGAACGTATGGGCCGACATCAATCAGGACCCCATCATGCAGGGAGCGATGACCGATCCGCAGAACCCCGACAATGCCCTGTTGGGACAGGTAAACGCCGACACGCAATACTCGTTCGGAGCCATGCTGACACTGCCCTTCCAGTTCACAAAATGGTGGTCGCTGAACACAAATCTGATGTATATGTACCTGTCCGACCGGATGACAGCCGAAGCACCCTTGCAACATTCCAACCTTGTCATGGTCAATGTCAACACCATTTTCAACCTGCCGCTCGACTTCTATCTGACGGCAAGCTATATGTACCAAAGCAAGACACGGTTCGGAAACATGGAACTGCAACCGCTGTCGTTCCTCAACGCCAGTCTGAAAAAAACGTTTGACGACCGACGCTGGACGGTGGCGTTCAACGCCAACAACCTGCTGAATGCCAGCTTTGATTTTACCACACGCACCGACGGCTACAGCAATGCGACCAGAATGCGCAATCCTGCCAGCTTCGTGCTGTCGGTAACCTACAACTTCAATTCCGGCAAGATGTTCCAGACCAAACGAATAGAGAACAACGCCGACGAATCGCGACTGCAAAAAAGTTCCGGTGTCGGCAGCGGGAATTAGTGTCCGGCGTTTGCAGAATCCACACCGTTCAACTAACTTTGGCATGAATTAACCAAAACCAACACAATGAAACGCATACTTCTTTCAATTTTCGTACTTTGCCTGGCTGTACTTGGCATGCAGGCACAACTCCTGTGGAAAGTGGAATCGCCGTCGGGCAACGTAGGTCCGTCGTATATCGTAGGCACCTACCACCTTGCTCCCGGAACCATGACGGACAGCATAGCCGGACTGCGGCAGGCACTTGCCGAAACGGAACAACTGTACGGCGAACTGGAAATGGGAGCCATGAAGTCGCCCGAAGCCATGCAGGCCATGATAAAGGCCATGATGCTGCCTCAAGGCACCACTCTTTCATCGCTTTTCGACGAAACAACACGCCAGCAGCTTGATGCAATGCTCAAGGAATATTTAGGAGCAGGACTCGACAACCCCGGCCTCAACGCCATGTCGCCGATGGCGGTCATGTCGCAGCTCGTTATCAGCATTTCCTCAAAGGCACATCCGGAAAGTATGGGTGTGGAATCGTTCGACACCTACCTCCAGACAGAAGCGAAAGCACTTGGCAAACCTGTCTACGGACTGGAAACGACAGCACAGCAGGTTGACATTCTTTTCGGCATGCCGCTCCCGCGACAGACGGAACAGCTGGAATATTTCATCCTAAACGAACAGAGCATTCTGGAACAGGCACAAGCCACTGTAGCCGCCTATTTCCGTCAGGACCTGCCGGCCATGTTTGAAGCCTCGATGAAGAAATTCGGAAACAAGTACGACAGCACTCCGGAAGAAGAGGACAAGCTGATTTACAACCGCAACAAGGACTGGGCTGAAAAGCTCACACCGATATTCCAACAGAAGCCGACACTGGTTGCCGTAGGTGCCGGCCACCTTCCCAGCGAACGCGGACTCCTCGAACTGCTGCGCAAAGCCGGATTCAAAGTAACTGAATATAAAGCTAACAAGTAACCAAAATATGGAAAATTTCCTTGAAGCGAATGGCATTGTCAAGCGATTTGCCAACCATGTGGCTCTCGACGGCGCCAACATAGCCGTGAAGCCCGGACGCATTTTCGGTCTGCTCGGCCCGAACGGTGCAGGCAAGACAACGCTTATCCGCATCATCAACCGTATCACGATGCCCGACGAAGGCGAAGTGATATTCAACGGCCGCCCTATGCAGGCCGACGACGTGTTCCGCATCGGCTATCTGCCGGAAGAACGCGGACTGTACAAAAAAATGAAAGTAGGCGAACAGGCCATTTTCCTCGCCCGTCTGAAAGGTCTTGACAAACAGACGGCCACACGTCGCCTGCACGAATGGTTCGACAAGTTCGGCATCATGCCGTGGTGGAACCGCAAGCTGGAAGAGCTGTCGAAAGGCATGCAGCAGAAAGTGCAGTTTGTCATCACCGTGCTTCACGAGCCGGAACTGCTGATTTTCGACGAACCGTTTTCGGGCTTCGACCCCGTCAACGCGGAACTGCTGAAAAAAGAGATACTCGAACTGAAGCAGAAAGGCCACACGATAGTGTTTTCCACCCACAACATGAACTCCGTCGAGGAAATTTGCGACGACATCGCCCTGATAAACCACTCGAAAGTGGTGCTCAACGGCAAGGTGAACGAGGTGCGCTCCCGCTTCAGCACCGGCATCTATCAACTGGTGACAACCGGCGAACGCCGCCTGCAACCGAGCGACGACATCGAGCTGATTGACGTGCACGACATCGACGGAACCACCGTCTACAGCATCCGCAAAAAGACCGGTATCGCCAACTCCGCACTGATTTCGCACATTGCCAATGAAGTGGAAATACGCTCGTTCACGGAAGTGCTTCCGTCGATGAATGACATTTTCCTGCACGTTGTGGGACAGAAACAAATCGTTGAACACACAAAACCCGAAACGTTATGAACAGCAAAATATGGTTAGTGGCACAACGCGAGTTCAACACCCGCGTCCGCAAGAAGTCGTTCATCATCATGACCGTACTTTCGCCGATTCTGATGGCGGCACTCATCTTCATTCCCCTGCTCCTTTCGATGATAAAGGACAGCGACACGAAGACCGTAGCCGTTATCGACAACACCGGCCTCTATGCCCCGGCTCTTGAAGGAAACGAATACTACAAGTTTGTCCCTACCGACAAGATGTCGGACAGCTTCAAGGACAAGGAGAGCGACATTTTCGCCGTAGTGCAAATCACCGGCGACCTCGTCGACTACCCCGAAGCGGCTGCCATCTATTCGCAGCGCGAAGTGCCGAACGACCTGCGCCGGCTCGTGGAAAACGCCCTGACGGAGGTAGTCAGAAACGAAAAGTTGGAACGCTACAACATTCCGGAGCTGAACAGCATCGTGGACGACATGCAGAAAAAAGTGGAAGTCACCACCCTGCGCTGGACCGAGGACGGCAACGCACAGGAATCCATCACCGAGGTCTACTCCATCATCGGCGTTATCCTCACCATGCTCATCTATATGTTCGTGCTGACCTACGGCGCAACGGTGATGCAGAGTGTGATGGACGAAAAGAGCAACCGCATTGTCGAGCTGATTGTGTCAAGCATCCGTCCTATCGACCTGCTGCTCGGAAAAATCATCGGCATCGGCTTTGTGGGCATTTTCCAGATGCTCATCTGGGCTGTGCTGCTGTCGGTATTCGTCACGTTGGGCAGCCTGATTATCGGCGTGTCGCTCGTCGGAAGTACCCCGGAAATGATGATGGCAACCGGCTCCATGTCGGCTGTCGACCCGGAAATTCTTACCGGCATTTCACTGATTCTCAACATGCCGCTGCTTGAAATCGCCCTGCTGTTCATCGCCTACTTTATCGGCGGCTACCTGCTCTACGCCTCTTTCCTGGCAGCTTTCGGTTCTGCCATCAACGAGCCGCAGGATTCACAGCAGTTCATGATGCCGGTCATCATCATCATTCTGATAGCATTCTACATCGGCATGTACAGCGCCGAAAACCCGGAAGGACCGCTGGCGTTCTGGTCGTCGTTCATTCCGTTCACGTCGTCCATCGTCATGATGGTGCGCATTCCGTTCGGTGTTCCCCTCTATCAGGAACTCATCTCGCTCGGACTGCTCTACGCCACCGCCTTCTTCGTACTGTGGATTTCCGCAAAAATCTACCGCGTGGGCATCATGATGTACGGCAAGAAGCCGTCGTATGCCGACATAATCAAGTGGCTGAAATACTAAACAGCCACCACCGACAAAAAATATTCTGCGGCTGAATTTTGCCACAGAAACCGGACACTCAAGTTGGCCGCAAACCCTCCGGCAACTAATTGAGGTAGTTTTAATTAACCCAAATTCAGCAGGATTTGGGTTAATTTTTTTTATCCGAGTTTAAAAGTTGTTACCTTTAACAGGTTTTAGATTGGTGCAATCAACATTTATGATAATTATCATATAAATTATGAGCATTTACCCTTACCTTTGCCAATTGAATTTAAAGGAAACAGTGATTGCAGATATTATAGAACATTTTGAAATATATTATTTTATGAACAAACGAACATTTTCATTCTACGCGAAATGCGTAGCAGTATGTGGATTGTTATTTGGTTTGACCCTCGCATCATGCGGGAACAACAACGGCCAACAGCAGGCACAAGCTGCACCCGACATTGCAGTTACAACTCTGAAAAGAGAAAGTGTCCACCTCGAATCCGTTTATCCGACAATCATCAAGGGTAAGAAAGATGTAGAAATCCGTCCGCAGGTGACGGCATTCATTACACGCGTTTGTGTAGACGAAGGACAGCAGGTTGCTGCCGGACAGACATTGTTCATTCTTGACCAGGTTCAATACGAAGCAGCTGTTCGCCAGGCTGAAGCAGCAGTTGCAGTGGCTCAGGAATCAGTAAACTCAGCAAGCATTACAGCTGAAAACAAACAGAAACTTTTCAACAAGAACATTATCAGCGAATATGAAAACACGCTTGCCAAAAACGATTTGGCACAGGCAAAAGCCCAGCTTGCACAAGCACAGGCCAGCCTGGTTACGGCTCGCAAGAACTTGTCGTTCACAGTAGTAAAGGCTCCGTCAGCAGGCTATGTAGGTTCTATTCCTAACCGTGAAGGTTCATTGGCAAGCCCTACATCACAGACTCCGCTGACAACGATTTCCGACATTTCTGAAGTATATGCCTACATTTCATTCAACGAAAAGCAGGTACTTGAAATGACCGACGGAGGCAAAAAATCGTTGAGCGAAGCCATCAACGCCCTGCCGGAAGTGAAACTGGTTCTTTCCGACGGAACAGCCTATCCGCTCCCGGGCAAGATTTCAACCCTTACCGGACTTCTTGACAACACTACAGGTTCGGCTTCGGCACGTATCCTCTTCAAAAACCAGAACGGCATGCTCCGCAGCGGTTCTACCGGTACAATTGTCATTCCTATCCAGGAAGACAGCGTATTGCTTGTTCCACAAAAGGCAACTACCGAAATTCAGGACATCAAATACGCTTATGTGGTAAACGACTCCAACAAGGTTGTTTCTACAAAAATTGAAGTGCTTGCCAACAACGACGGTAAGAACTACGTTGTCACTAACGGTCTGAAGGAAGGTGACCGCATCGTAGTGGAAGGCGTAGGCGTTAAGGTCAAGAACGGAAGCGTCATCAACCCCGTTGAGCAGAAAGCACAACAATAAGAATTCTACATTCATAAAAACGACTGATTAAAACATAGTTATGAAATTAGATACATTTATTAACCGCCCTGTACTCTCGACGGTTATCTCAATATTTATAGTCATATTGGGCTGCGTGGGGCTATTGTGGCTGCCAATTACACAATATCCGGACATTGCGCCGCCTACAATCCAGGTGAGCACCACCTATACGGGTGCCAACGCCCAGACCGTGCTGAACTCCGTGATTGCGCCTATCGAAGAGCAAATCAACGGTGCGGAAGGTATGACCTACATGCAGTCAACAGCCACCAACACGGGTAACGCCACTATCACTGTCTATTTCCGCCAGGGATTTGACCCGGACATGGCAGCCGTCGACGTTCAGAACCGTGTGGCAAAGGCACAGAGCATGTTGCCGGCCGAAGTAACCAAAGTGGGTGTCATCACCAAGAAACGTCAGACATCCATGCTTCTCGTATTCTCCCTCTACTCACCCGACGGTTCGTATGAGACGGAGTTCATCGAGAACTACATGAAAATCAACGTCATCCCGCAAATCCAACGTGTATCCGGTGTAGGTGATGCCATGGTGATGGGTGCCGACTATTCTATGCGTATCTGGCTGAAGCCGGACGTAATGGCGCAGTATCAACTGATGCCGACCGACATCACGGCAGCCCTTGCCGAACAGAACATCGAAGCGGCTCCGGGACAGTTCGGTGAACGCGGCGACCAGAGCTACCAGTACATCATGCGCTATAAAGGCCGTCTTGTCACTCCGGAAGAGTTTGAAAACATCGTCATCCGCACCAACCCGAACGGCGAAGTGCTTTATCTGAAAGACGTTGCAGAACTCGAACTCGGACGTGTTGACTACGGTTTCTCTAACAAGACAAACGGACAGCCTGCCGCATCTGCCATGATCTTCCAGACAGCGGGCTCCAATGCAACACAGGTTATCAACGGCGTATTGGCCGAAATCGACAAGGCAAGCGAAGAACTTCCTGACGGATTGGAATTCAACATTTCAATGAACACCAACGACTTCCTCTTTGCTTCTATCCATGAAGTAATCAAGACCCTTATCGAAGCGTTCATCCTCGTGTTCATCGTGGTTTACATCTTCCTGCAGGATATCCGCTCAACCATTATCCCGGCAATTGCCATCCCGGTAGCCCTTATCGGTACATTCTTCGGTCTGTACTTGATTGGATTCTCCATCAACTTGCTGACTTTGGCTGCATTGGTATTGGCTATCGCCATTGTGGTGGACGACGCCATTGTGGTGGTCGAGGCGGTTCACGCCAAGCTGGACGAAGGCTACACCTCCGCCCGTCTTGCCGCCATCGACGCTATGCGTGAAATCGGTGGAGCACTTGTCTCCATTACATTGGTCATGATGCTTGTGTTCGTGCCGGTATCATTCATTTCCGGTACGTCAGGTATCTTCTACCGCCAGTTCGGTCTGACAATGGCCATCGCCATCGGTCTTTCCGCATTGAACGCGCTTACCCTTTCACCGGCTCTTTGCGGTATCTTCCTGAAACCGCACAAGGAAGGCGAAAACAAGAAAAAGTCGGTCATCGACCGTTTCCACGACGGATTCAACCGCATGTACGACGGTATTCTTGAAAAATATAAGGGCTACACGAAATTCTTCATCAACCACAAGGTGACATCATTCGGCATCGTAGGTGCCAGCATCGTTGCACTTGTCATGCTCATGCTCAGCACTTCTACAGCCCTCGTTCCGAACGAAGATCCCGGTGTGCTCTTCTGTATGGTGAACATGCCTCCTGCCACTTCACAGGAGCGCACCATCGAAGTGATGGACGAAGTGGACAAGATTCTGGCCGACATTCCGGCAATCAACTACCGTACGCAAATCATCGGCTACAGCTTCCTTGCCGGACAGGGTAACACCTACGGTACGTTCATCATCAAGCTGAAAGACTGGAGCGAACGTACGAAGGAAGAAAGCGCGGAAGCCATCCTCGGACAGCTTTACGCACGCACAGGCCAGCAAATCAAGGACAGTAACGTCATGATATTCCAGCCGCCTATGATTTCCGGTTACTCCGTGACGAGCGGTTTCGAATTCCAGTTGCAGGACAAGACCGGCGGCGACATCAACAACTTCTCGCAAATCGCCCAGGACTTCCTTGCCAAACTGAACCAACGTCCGGAAATCCAGATGGCATACACCACATTCAACCCTACATTCCCGCAATATATGGTTGACATCGACGTGGCCAAGGCAAAACAGGCAGGGACCGACCCAAGCACGGTGCTTTCTACACTGCAAGGATATTTCGGCGGTATGTACATCTCCAACTTCAACCGTTTCGGTAAACTTTACCGTGTGATGATGCAGGCCGCACCAGAATCCCGTGTTTCTCCGGAATCGTTGAACCAAATTAAGATTCGTGTCGGAAGCGAAATGGCACCGATTACCAACTTCGTAACATTGAAGCGTGTATATGGTCCTGACATCATTTCACGTTTCAACATGTACACGTCAATCTCTGTCAACGGTACGCCTAACCCCGGCTATTCTTCGGGTGATGCCATCCGTGCCATTGAGGAAGTTGCCGCAGAAACGCTTCCGCAGGGATTCGGTTATGAATTCTCCGGTATGACCCGTGAGGAACAGTCAACTTCTTCGTCCTCAACCGCCGTTGTATTCGGCTTGTGTCTGCTCTTCGTCTACTTGCTTCTTTCAGCACAGTACGAAAGCTACATCCTGCCGCTGGCCGTTATCCTTTCCATTCCGTTCGGTTTGATGGGTTCGTTCATCTTCGCCAAGATTTTCGGAATCAACAACAACATCTACCTGCAAATCGGTTTGATTATGTTGATTGGTCTGTTGGCCAAGAACGCCATCCTTATCGTTGAGTTCGCCCTCGACCGCCGCCGTACGGGCATGAGCATCGTAGGTGCAGCCGTTGCCGGTGCAGCCGCCCGTCTGCGTCCTATCCTCATGACATCACTGGCACTGATTATTGGTCTGCTCCCGTTGATGTTCGCTTCGGGCGTAGGTGCAAACGGTAACAATGCCCTGGGTACGGGTGCCGTAGGCGGTATGCTCATCGGTATGATTCTCCAGGTACTCATCGTTCCGGCACTCTTCGTGGCCTTCGAAACACTTCAGGAGAAATTCGTACCTATCAAATGGAAAGATACCGACAATACGGAACTGCACGACCAAATCGAACAGTACAATCATTAATCTACTTTATTTGATTCGAAATGAAAATCAACAAAATATCAATGGCAGCCATCGTCTTAGCTTCGGCTATGACGATGGGCAGCTGCCACATTTACAAGAAATTCGAATTGCCGGAAGAGGGACTGTCGGCTGAAATTGCCGCCGCTCAGAAGGAAGAAACCGACTCAACGGCATTCGGCAACATCGCATGGGACGAAATGTTCACCGACCCGCAGCTACAGGCACTCATCCAGATTGCCCTCGAAAAGAACGTGGATTTGGAAAACGCCCGCCTGAATGTGGACATCGCCAACGCCCAACTGATGGGAGCCAAACTCAACTACGCTCCGACACTCACGTTCACGCCTAACGTGGGCACAGCCTCCTACGACGGCTCGAAAATCACATCCAACAGCTGGTCCTATCAGGTTCCGGTAGCCGCAAGCTGGCAAATCGACCTCTTCGGCCGTCTGCTCAACACCAAGCGCCAAGCCAAGGCTGCATTGCTGCAAAGCGAAGCCTATCAGCAGGCCGTACGCTCGCAAATCATTGCCGGCGTAGCCAACTGCTACTATACCATCGTCATGCTCGAACGCCAGTTGGACCTGACCAACGAAACGGCCGTGCTGTGGGAACAAAGCATTGAAACAATGAAGGCATTGAAAGAAGCCGGACGCTACAACGAAGTGGCTGTTGTTCAAAGCAAAGCCAACTACAACAGCATCATGGCCTCTATCCCGCAACTCGAAATGCAGATTCATGAAGCCTACAACTCCATGTCGCTGCTGCTCAATTCACCGTCGCAACGCTGGACCATCGACAAAGACTATGTGCCGACATTCCCGGAATACATGGCCGACGGCATCCCGATGCAGAACATTGCCGCCCGTCCTGACGTGAAATCGGCAGAACAGTCGTTTGCAATGGCCTACTATTCAACCAACGTGGCACGTTCGGCCTTCTACCCGAACATCGTCATTTCGGCCAACGGCGGATTCACCAACCTGCTGGGCAGCTTTATCCAGAATCCGGGCGTATGGTTCTACCAGCTTGCCGCATCCTTGACACAACCTCTTTTCCAGAACGGCCAGAACATTGCCAACCTGAAAGCAGCCAAGGCGCAACAGGAACAGGCACTCAACACATTCGAATATACCGTATTGAACGCAAGTTCGGAAGTGTCCGACAGGACGTTATTGAATAGGTTATTGAAAAAGTCGTTCATTTTGTGTTCCTCTTGTATTTTTAGCCTGCCGCACGGCAGGTGTTTTTGAATTCCGTTCCGTATTTGGAAAAGCTCTGGCGGCGAATCTCAAGCGCGCTTAATAATTGGCATAACCACAAAGGCTTTGCAAGAGAAGTCTTTACCTCCATTAACACATACCCGTCAGCCAACAGCTTTTCGCCATAATCGCCGCTTTCCAGG
>URMA01000052.1 GCA_900548875.1 uncultured Porphyromonadaceae bacterium
CTCATTTTCACTCATAATGATAGTTAAGTTCTGGTTCTTTCTTAGAGGAAATGTAGGAAATAATTTAGTTCGGCGGTTCGTTTTTGTTGAAAATCTGGAAAAGAAAAAGCCGGACCCGAAGAGTCTGGCTTGCTGTGAGCGGTAAACGGGGCTCGAACCCGCGACCCTCAGCTTGGGAAGCTGATGCTCTACCAACTGAGCTACTACCGCAAGTGCTTTTTGCGATGTCAAAAGTAGTGATAATTTTTGCGATGTGCAATGAAAAGAGTCTAAAAAAGTTTTTTGTGACAGTTGTCTGAAGCTTTGTTCTGGATGAAAATAATCGAAACGGGTTGCATTATTTTATTCTCTGCACCGCTTTCGCTGTTTATGGACTGAAGAACACAAGAACAGATTTTAAAATTGACAGGCGGGAAAATTTTGTTCTTCTGCCTAAATTAATCTTTCTCTATTTTTGAATGGAATAGGATATTGCTCGAGGTTGCCAAACTTGAAAACTGCGTTTTCGTTTGCCTCTACACTTGCCTTTTTGTATCTTTACAAATAGAAAAATTACATGGAAAAAGAACGAACTCAACAACATACAAGAAATAACAGAATCATATTCATGTAGGGCATCAGGTTTTGATCGCTCAAAATGTAAAGTACTATATAGTTTACATCCAGTAGCCTATAGTGAAAGATTTGGTGATAATTGGAATGAATGCTTGCGTGAACACTTTTTCCATATACAGTTTCGATACTTGTTAGCTAAAAAAGATCTCCAAGTTATGAATTTCTGAAAAGATAAGTTATGAAAAAATATCTTCTGTATTATTTGTGTTTTCTTGTTTGTAACACTGCATTTTCACAAGGTCTAATGAATGTTGAACGACATTCGTTTAAGTCAACAACTTACAGAGAAACTCGTTCTTTCAGGTTGGCTTTACCGACTTTTACTTATCCGAATGTAAAGTACAACATATTATTCGTATTGGACGCAGATTATACCTTTGATTTAATTGCTTCGACAGTAATATATTTACAAACTTTTGATTACATACCTCCAACAGCGGTAGTTGCAATCGACTATTCAACTCCTGGGAATCGAAATGATATTGGATATGACTTGTCTAACAATAGTCTTGATGCAAGTGGAAAACTATTCTATAACTATATTAATATAGATTTGGCAAAAGAAATAAATAAAATTCTTCCTACATCAGGATTCAACACTTTAGTGGGCCATTCATATACGGCAAGTTATCTTAACTACTATATTGATGGAGGGAATGATTATATGAATTCATATATTCTGTTTTCGCCTGAAGTAATGGTACAGATTCCTCGGTTTGAAGCAAAGTACCAGACAAGGAGTCCGAGCATCTGTATAATTACTGCTGTGAATGATACAGAAGAAAGACAATCTTTTGGTCAGACTTTGTCTGAGATCTTTCAAGAAAAGCAATATGATGTTAAGTTAGACAATGTTGAAGCTGATCATATGTCCGTAGTTCCCGTTGGCATAATGAAAGCCATAGCAGGACTCTATGATAAATACTACAATATCGATAGTGTATACAATATCATAGATCAATCCGATTTGTCTCTTTGGGAATCTTTTATAAGTATTAATGAAAATAATAGAAATCGTTATTGCCAAGAGCTTCCAGTAACAGGATCTTACATTTCAGCTTTCTTATGGACAGCTATTCAAAGAGATGAAAAAGAATCTATCGATAAATTACGTATCTATTATGAACAGGCCCTGAAGGATGAAGATTCTGATCCTAACGCTTTAGGTGTTATGGGTGATTTAATGAGTAAAATTGGTCTATGGAAAGAGTCCGATTATTACTTGGATCGATGTTTGTCCAGATATAAGAAGTTGAAGCAGGAACATGAAACTCTATATTGGAGAAGAGTGTACGCTTTGAATGTTTTACCTAAACTTGGGCAATGTCAAAAAGCATGGAAAATTTTAGAAGAAGGGAAAAAGATATATCCTGATGATAAGGCTATATTCTCTTACTATCAGGGTGTTTTGTCTATAACAAATAAATTTCACATAAAACAAGGTGTTGAACAAATGAAAGTTGCTATCAGAAATCCAGATATTCTGAAAAATAATTTTGTAGATTTGGAAGAAGCTGATGCTCTTCTAAAAAAAGGAAAATCGATGATTGAAGATAGAAAATATTGAAATTGTTTAGTTAGAAATTCTTTGAAGAAACTGTATGTTTTTGAATAAGATAAGAGCCGGCTCGAGGTAGCCAAACCTGAAAACTTCGTTTTCGTTTGCCTCTCCACTCACCTTTCGCTATCTTTGCATAAGATAGGAGGCGGTTCGGGATAAAAAATAATTGAAACAAGTTTCATTATTTTATTCTCCTCTCACCTTTCGCTATCTTTGCAAAATATTGAGACATGAATAATAATCAAACAAAATTAGATGTATGATAAAAGCAGTAATTGTTGGATATGGTAATATTGGACACTTCGTATTGGATGCTCTGAAGGCGTCGCCGGATTTCGAAGTGGCGGGTGTTGTCCGTCGTGATGCGACAAATGTGCCGGCTGAATTGAAGGATTATAAAGTGACATCCGATTTGAGTGAAGTAAAGGCTGATGTGGCTATTCTTTGTACTCCTACCCGAAAGGTGGAAGAATATGCCAAGCAGGCTTTGGCGTTGGGCATGAACACTGTCGACAGTTTTGATATTCATACGGGTATCGTTGACCTACGCCGCAGTCTTGACGCGGCAGCCAAGGAACACGGTCGTGTCGCCGTCATTTCTGCCGGATGGGACCCGGGCAGCGATTCTGTGGTCCGCACGTTGCTTGAAGCCTGTGCGCCGAAAGGTATCACCTATACGAACTTCGGTCCGGGCATGAGCATGGGACATACAGTTGCCGTGAAGGCGATTGAAGGTGTGAAAGCGGCATTGTCGATGACTATTCCATTGGGAACAGGCATTCACCGTCGTATGGTGTATGTGGAACTGAAGGACGGCTATCAGCTTGCTGATGTGGCTGCGGCTATCAAGGCTGATCCTTATTTCGCAAGCGACGAAACTCACGTTATCGAAGTTCCTTGTGTTGACGATGTGAAGGACATGGGCCACGGTGTAAATCTCGTGCGCAAGGGCGTTTCGGGTTCAACTCAAAACCAGCGTTTCGAATTCAACATGTCAATCAACAATCCGGCTTTGACGGCACAGGTGCTTGTCGGAGTGGCGCGTGCTTCCATGAAGCAGCAACCGGGTGCCTACACGATGATCGAGATTCCGGTTATCGACCTTTTGCCGGGCGACCGCGAAGAACTTATCCGTCATCTGGTATAGAAGACAATCGTGTCATTCGAAGATAAAAGCAGAGAGATGCATCGCAACGTGCGGTGCATCTCTCTCTTTCTATTCTCATTTTTGCAAGCCGCGAGAATAGTTTGCTTTTGTCGGTTGGCTTTTATTTTTTCAGTATTTTCCCGTTGGTGTCAATTGATACGGCCTGGAATTCCTCTCCTTTTCGCAATTCAATGGTGTAGAACTGCTCGCTCTCCGATTCTATGGATTTGATTTCTTCAACGGTCCATCCTTTGTATGGCTTTTGGTTGAGAACTTTTTTCACTTTCTCGGGCAGGCTGTCCTTTTCCACTTCCCAAGTAGTGTAGAGCCACTCTTCGGAATTTGAGAAAATGACTTGTTTGGGAACTTGCTGTTCGGCGATATACAGTTTGATGAATGTCGGCTCAAATTCTATTTCGTAAAAATGGGCTGACGGATAACGGCTTTTCATCAGTGACTGTATTTTTTCAGGCACAGGTTGCGGCAACAGTTTCGTCGTGTCGTTTATAACGTCGGTAATGTCTTTTTTAATTACCAGCAGGCCGTCTGCATTGTAAGCCAACGCATAAGTTACTTTGTTGCGCTCCACCGTAATGACATCGATGGTTTCCCTGTTTTTGCGTTCCAGTCGGTTGACGCCCGTAACTTCCCACGCGCTGTCGGCAAAGGTTGTGTGTCTGAACGAGTCGGAAACGGGATCCGGCAGAGCCTCGAGCGAAAGGTGGGTTACGGTCTGTACCCATCCGTTCTTGTCGAACCATGCTTCAGCCGTATGGTGTTGCTTTTTGAAGATGGCTATTTCATAATCTTCCTTAGTTGTCCAGCTTTTCACTTTCGTTCCAGGATATAGCGATTCGAAGGCATCGGTAGAGGCCTTTGAAGTTTTAATGTCGTCACACGATTGGATGAAGGTGATGCCTAAAACAAATATAAATAATACGACCAGTTTTTTCATTCTCATTTGTTGGATGATGCCCACGGCATTATCAGGTGTTAATTTTTTTATTGCAGCGGCTCCTTGGTGGGGAGCGTGGTCTGTAAGTGTGAGAGACATGGAAGGCAATTTCTGAAAACTGTACTTTCAGCTCATTTATGCCACTCCGCATCTTATCAAATGCAAAGATATAAAAACTTTTTTAAATAGATATTAACATTGTGAATGTAAATTCACATGTTTAACAAATATTAATGGTCGCAAAATCTTTGCGTTTGTCTGGTGGTTTCTATCGCTTTGTCAGTTAGGACCGATGCCAATCTCTGTTGGACGGCCGTCGCTGGCAGCTAAAGGTAGCGGTAGAAACAAAGTTCATCTTTGAGTGTCCCCTCTTTGGTGAGCAGGGCATCATGGAGCGTTCCTTCAATAGAGAAGCTGCACTGTTTCAGAGCCTGATGCGCGCGGAGGTTGTCGTTGTAGCAATAGGCAGTGAGCAAGCCGATTTGCTTGATGGTTTTTGCCGAGTCGATGGCGGCAATGAGCGCTTCTGTGATGATGCCTTTGTCCTGCATATTCTTGTCCAGCCAGAAATTCATGGTGAAAGCCTGCGGATTTTTTCGTTTGGCGTCGCGATAGAATCCGAGGGAACCGATGATGGCGGGAATTTCACCGTTGAGGCTGATAGCCCAAACCGTCTTAATGTTCAGAAACTTTTCATTGAAAATTCTGTGAGCCTCCTCTTCTGTCAGCAGTTTCATGTTAAAGTTGGTTTCTGTTGTGTCCGGCTGTCGGCAGTAGCGGTAGAAGGCTTGGAAGTCGGCGGGCATGAACGGGCGCATCAGCAGGCGGTGGGTTGTGATTCTCTGGGCTTTTTCTATTTCCAGATGGAGAATCGGGTAGGGCTTGCCGAAAGCGTCGGTCGGGTCGCGGGAAATGATGTTGAAGCCTCGGCGGGCATAGAAGTTCAGCGCGTCGGTGTTCTGTTCGTTGACATCCACTTTGCAAACGCCCTTTTCGTGGACGGCAAAGTCGAGGAGGCGTGAGCCCAGACCGTTTCTCCGTTTCGACGGCAGGACGAAAAGCATTTCGATGTGGTCGTCGCTCAGTCCCATGAATGCTTCGATTTGTCCGCTTGCACCACGAATGACATGCAGGTCGAGTTTCGGAATGAATTCATTGATGAACGGGCGATAGAACGCAATGTCGTTTTCCGAAAGGAAATGATGCGTTTTTCTCACAGACTGTTCCCAGAGGTTAATCAGGGATTTTTGTTCTTTTGCGTTAGGTGATGTTATCATGGTCATCGTTTTAGGGTTAATGATTGATTTGTGGTTTTGTTTTTTAATACCAGTCAACGCCGTTGTAGGAACTGCTTCGCTTGTCGTATTTCAAATCTTGCAGCAACGACGATTTGACGGCGATGTGGAAGTTGTAGGATTTGTACGGGCCGAGGGGCACAAAGCTGGCACTCATGGTGAAGCAGTGCAGGTCGCGCGACACGGTGCAGTTCATATAGGATAATTTCTTGGTGTCGAAGTTATAGCTTGCCGAGAAGTTAAAGTTCCAGCCTTTGGTCGGTTGGACACGTCCGCTGAAACTGAGGTTTTGCGTAAACTTCCCGTTGTAGTCCATTTTTTCCTTGTTGAAGTCACCGTAGGAATAGTTGACGGAATAGTTGAGTGTCAGACTCCACGGGAACGACCATTTGGCGTATCCGTCGCTGTCCAGTTCGTATCCGCCGTCCGATTTGGACTTGCTTTCGTTCCTGTTTGAATCGGAGGTCGTGTTTGTCTGCGTGTCGGTGGTGTTCTGCCCCGTATTGCTTCCCTTGCTTACATCCTTTTTGTCCTTTTTGCCGAACAGGTCCTTGAAGGTGGAGTTGTTGAACGTGTAACTGAACGACGTACCCGTGCTCGACAGTTTTGCCCAGCCTTTGCCTACCTGCCAGCGTGTCTTGTTGACACGTACGGGGGCACCCGATTCGTTCAGCTGATAGGTATAGGGGTCCCATGTGGCGGAAAGGTTCAGGTTGAAGTTTTTGATAAGGCGGAGAGAGAGCGACGTGTTGATGTTACTCCAGTTCAGTGAGTCGGCTGCAAAGTTGTACGACTGTGAAATGGTGAAGTTTTCGATGAGCGAAATTTTCTTTATACCTGTCGTATCCTTGTCGGACTTCACTTTCATTTCCACGTTGTTGGCAAGCGACATTGTCACCATGCCGGTTTTTCCCGTACCTACGGAGTTAAATATGTTACTTCCAAAATAGCTGTATTTCTTGGTTTGGTTTACACCGTTATTGTCCACGTAGTTATATTGACCGTAATATCCCCAGAACGGTTTGGAGAAGTCAGGCGAGCCGCTGAAGGTAACTGTCGGACTCAACACGTGGCGAATCATCTGCACCTTGTCGCCCAAAAATTTCAACGGCTGGAAGAAACCGTAGATTTTCGTGTCGAATGCCACGGAAGCGTTGAAGTCGAACACGTTGTAGAAATTATAGGTTGTGTCCATCACTTCAGCTGATGCGGCAGGGTCCCACGAACGGCGAATCTTGCGCGTATACATGCGGTCGTTCATGGAAATGCTCGGCGACACGTTGATATATTGGAACAGGTTGAACGTGGCCGATACGGGCACGGAATGGCGCATACCGTTGTTCCAGTCCTTTATAAGACTTTTTTTCAGAAATTCGTTTTGCTTGGCTGTCAGGTTGTTCTGGAAATATCCGGTGTACGACAGCTTGATTTTTTCATACCATTTTTCGGCTCCGACTGCACGCTTGCGTTTGAACGGCGCAACCTGTGACAGCGACAGTGTCAGGTTGGGGAACGAAACGGTGAGCGTCGAGTCGGCAGTTCGCTGGGCAATGGAGGCCGTAGTCGAAATCTGGAATTTCGAACTGAGGCGATACGACATGTTGACCGTACTGTTCTTGGTGTTTTCGGTCGAAGCGTCGGTATAGTAGCTGTTGATGTCGTTACGTTCGTAGCCGCTGGTGGCAAAGTTGACACTGGCCGAGAAAGTCAGGTTCGGGTTGGCCTTTGCATCCTGCGAGTGCGTCCAGCTTACGCGGAAGTTCTTCTGCTTCGAATAGTCGGGCGAGCCCTTGTCACCGGTGATGGTAGTCAGGTAGCTGATGTTGAAGTTGCCTGAAAATTTGTAGCGCATGCGGTAGGACGACTGCGCGGTCAGTCCCCAGGAGCCTTTGGTGTAGATTTCACCTGTCAGCGCAAGGTCGATATAGTCGTTGATGGCGAAATAATAACCGCCGTTGCTAAGGTAGAATCCGCGTGAATAGTCGTCGCCGAAAGTCGGCATGATGATACCCGACGAGTATTTTGATGTGAACGGGAAGTAGCCGAACGGTACGGCAAGCGGCAACGGAACGTCGCAAAGCACCATGTAGGCCGGTCCTGTCACAATGTCCTTTTTCGGACGCATTTTCGCTTTCGTCAATTGCAGATAGAAGTGGGGATGCTCGTGGTTGTCGCAGGTGGTGTAGCGACCGTCGGTCATATAGTAGATGTCATCCTCCATTTTCTTCGTTTTTCCTCCCGTGAGGTAGCCTTCGCCCTGTTCGGTGACAACGTCGGTGATGAAACCGCGGTTGGTCTTGAAGTTATACTGCATGGTTTTTGATTCGTACGACCCGCTGTTGTCCTTGAACACCGGGAGTCCGAACTCTTCGCCGGCCGTGTCGATGGCGCCGGCGGCGTAGACCATACTCTTTACCATGTCCATCTTGATGTTTTCGGCAGAAATGTTCATCTGCTTGCCGTATTGGATTTCACTCTCGCCGTACATGTTGGCGATGTCTTGCCCGATCATGACAAGGGAATCCTTGGCAGCAAAATCCACTTCCGCGTCGATATCCACCTTTTCCATGCGGAGACGCGACGGCTTGCCTTGAGGGCGTTCCAGCGCAGCCGTGTCGGCGGCAAGCTGGGTTGTCGTGTCGGCTGCCATCGTGTCGGTTGCAGCGATTTCCTTTTGTGTCGGAATGATGCGGATGCTGTCGGCCGGTGCGGTTCTTGTCGTATCGGTGGAAACGGCCGCTGTATCGATGGTTGGAATTGCAATGGAGTCGGTTGCCGTTGAATCGTTGGCAGCCGTCAGGGAGTCAGTCTGAAGGCTTGTCGACGGTTTCGGTGATGTGGCGGCTTCCGGCCGATAGGGAACATATTGTGCGCGGAGAGAAGGACGGCTGACGTGCGGCATCTTGTTGCGGCGTGAGGCCATAACCTGACGAATCGAGTCAATGCGCTGGCTCGATCGCAGTTGCGGGTCCACCGTGCCGGTTGTGTCGGCCGAGGTTTGTTCCTTTTGCTGGTTGACTTGCGTACTGACGGGGTTGCTTGGGCGTGCAAAGCCGATACAACAAAGCAGCGTGGCAAGTATAATATATAGATGTAAATGCTTCAATTCTCCTGAATACGCAAAATATGGTGCAAAAATACAACAATCGGCTGAACATTGCTACTGTTCAGCCGATTTTAATATGTTTTATAGTGAAATTAACGGTTGAAAAGTTCGTCCATTTCATTGAAGCGGCGGAGTTGGTCTTCTCCGAACTTTTTCATGCTTTTGCGGATGTCGTCGACGGTTTTTACACGTTTCAGGTGTGATTTGGAGAAAAATTTGTCGGCGTAGCAAATGATTTTTTCTTCCAGCGAAACGGGGAGCATGTCACGGTGGGGCAGTGGCAGGTGCTGTGCAATGATTTCTTCGCAGGAAAGTCCGGCACCCGTATGCCGTTCGCACACAAGGGCATGGCGCTCAAGGCCAAGTCCGCGCAAAAGTTCCGCCCCGATGATTCCGTGGCGGATATAGGGTTCGGTGCCGGTGCAGTGGATGTCGGGGGCATTGGTCTTGAATATGCCTATGTCGTGGAGAATGGCGGCGTCGTAAATGAAATCCTCATCGACTTCGCCTTTAAAGCGGGCGGCTATTTCACGCGCCTTTTCGGCTACCTGGCAACTGTGAATCCAGAGCGTGCGGAACAGTTCGGAATCCGGGGTATAGTATTTCAGCAGTATGTCTTTGGCTGTGAGATTGTCAATCATGTTTCGGATATGTTTAGAAAAAGTGCAGGGTGTCGCTGTTGTGACACCCTGCCTATATTTGTCGGTTTCAAACGTCTGTTATTCAATGATAATCGTGTTCCAACCGTGCACGTCTTCCAATTCGCCGAGTTGGATGCCACGCAGCGTGTTGTAGAGTTTCGTGCAGATCGGTCCCGGTTCTCCGTCGGGCGAAATCACGTACGAACGGTTGTTTTCCGGGTCATCGATGCGCTGGATAGGGCTGATGACGGCAGCCGTTCCGCATGCGCCGGCTTCTTCCAGTGTGGAAAGTTCTTCTTCCGGAATGTGGCGGCGTTCTACCTTGATGCCCATGTCTTCAGCCAACTGCATAAGGCTCTTGTTGGTGATGGAAGGCAGGATGGAAGTGGACAGCGGCGTGATGTAGGTGTTGTTTTTGATGCCGAAGAAGTTGGCGGCACCGCATTCGTCCATGTATTTCTTTTCTTTGGCGTCGAGATAGAATTCAGCGGAATATCCTGCTTCGTGAGCTTCGTGGCTGGCCTTCAGGCTGGCTGCGTAGTTTCCGCCCACCTTGAATGTTCCTGTGCCCAGCGGTGCGGCACGGTCGTATTTGCGGGTGATGACATACGGTGTCGTGGCAAAACCGCCTTTAAAGTACGGTCCTACCGGCGTGACGAAGATGAGGAACAGATATTCTTTTGCGGGCTTTACGCCTACTTGTGCCGTCATACCGATTTGCAGCGGGCGGATGTAGAGCGATGCGCCGCTTCCGTAAGGCGGAATGAAGCGTTCGTTGAGCGTTACGACTTTACGGACCATTTCTTCAAATTTTTCAATCGGAAGAGCCGGCATCATAATGCCTTCAGCTGAACGCTGGATACGCTTTGCATTTTCTTCCATACGAAATACGCGCACTTTGCCGTCCTTGCCGCGGAACGCCTTCAGGCCTTCAAAAGCTTCCTGTCCGTAGTGAAGACAGGTGGCGGCCATGTGCATTGGTATCAACTCGGAGGAACTGATTTCAATTTCTCCCCATTCGCCGTTTTTGTAACAGCAACGGACATTGTAGTCGGTCGGCATGTAGCCAAACGAAAGGTTTGCCCAATCAATATTTAGAGGCTCTTTCATGATTTTGAGTTTTGTTACTACTTGCAAACTTACGAAAAAAATCGGAAATGGGGTAGAATGGAGGTAAAAAATGCGGAATTATTCACTTCGTCCGCGTTGTGATGTTCGGAATATGAAAAATTGCCGTACCTTTATGAAAAATTACAGAAAGTGATGGAATCAATCAGACAGATATATAGGATCGGTCACGGGCCGTCGAGTAGTCACACGATGGGACCTATGCGTGCGGCGCAGATGTTTCTGAAGCGTGTAAGCGAGAAACCCGTCGATCATTTCGACGTGACGCTTTACGGCAGTCTGGCGGCAACGGGCAAGGGACACTTGACCGACGGCGCCATCAACGATGCGCTTTCGATTGCCGCTCCGGTCAATATCAAGTGGGAGCCCAAGATTTTTCTTCCGTTCCATCCCAACGGCATGCTCTTTGAAGCTTTCGATGCCAATGGAACGAAACTGGATGAATGGACTGTTTTCAGTATCGGGGGCGGAACGCTTGCCAATGAGGAGTTTAACGAACAGAACGAGGCCGATGTCTACGACAAGAACAAGATTAGCGACATTCTCGACTGGTGTGAACGCACGGGATGTTCCTACTGGGAATATGTGGGGCAGTGCGAAGGTCCTGATATTTGGGGGTATCTTGCCGAAGTGTGGCGCGTGATGCAGCGGGCTGTCAAGCGGGGGCTCAACGCGGAAGGTGTCATGCCGGGCGGGCTTGGACTGAGTCGCAAGGCACTGACTTATTATGTGCGTGCCGGAGGCATGAGCGGAAGTATGCGGAGCCGCGGGCTGATTTTTGCCTATGCCTTGGCCGTGTCCGAGGAAAATGCCTGCGGTGGAAAAATTGTGACGGCTCCTACCTGTGGGTCGTGCGGGGTGCTTCCTGCCGTGCTCTACCATTTGAAGGAGTCGCACGGTGTCAGCGACGAGCGTATCCTGCGGGCTTTGGCTACGGCGGGACTGTTTGGAAATGTAGTGCGCACCAATGCTTCCGTTTCGGGCGCTGAAGTGGGTTGCCAGGGTGAGGTCGGCGTAGCGTGTGCCATGGCTGCTGCTGCTTCCTGCCAGCTTTTCGGCGGAACGGTGGCACAGATTGAATATGCGGCGGAAATGGGGTTGGAGCACCATTTGGGACTGACCTGCGACCCGGTTTGCGGACTGGTGCAGATTCCGTGCATCGAGCGTAACGCCTTTGCGGCGGCGCGTGCTTTCGATGCCAATTCCTATGCGAATTTCACCGACGGACGCCATCGGGTAAGTTTCGACAAGGTGGTGGAAGTGATGAAGCGCACCGGCCACGACTTGCCGAGCCTTTACAAGGAAACGTCGGAAGGCGGGTTGGCTGCGAATTTCGAAGATTGATAGTCTTTTGAATGAAACTATAAAATGCGGCGGCGGACAATCTTTTCAGAATATGTCCGCCGCCGTTGTATTTGTTATGCTCTGTTCGGTGCTTAGAACAGATAGGCGATGCCGGCATTCAGATAAATAGGGTACATGCTGAACGTAATGGTGTTGAAATCCTTTTTGAAGGCATCGTTCAGTCCCCATGAAAGGTCGGCATACAGTTTCAGATGCTTGAATGCTTCCCAGTCGGCTCCCACCTGAACACCCCATTGGAAGCGGCGTAGCTGGTTGGAGAAGTCGTAAGGGGCCGTGTTGTCGCCCGTGTATTCCACTTTCAGCCCTGTCGGGTCTTCCTGGCGGATGTATCCGTCATAGACGTAGCCCGTGAAATTGCCTCTCAGCAGATAGGAAAGGAATACACCGGCTTTGATGGACGTGCGCTTGTGCACTTTGTAGGCACCGAGAATCGGGAACGTGAGGAATGAGTTTTCGACGGTTGTCTGTACGCCGCCGGTCCAGCGTCCGGCTACACGTTCGCCGTTGTCGCCGAAAATTTCCATTCCGTAGTTCTTTACCCGGGCTTCCGTTTTCATGTCCTTGTTTTCGAGTTTGACACCGGTGATGACTCCCCATTTGTTGTCTTGCCCGAACCATTTTGATATGTTGGCTTCTACCGAAAATCCCATCATCGGGTTGTAGTCTTCGATAGAGCGGATTTCCTGCGGAAGAGGCAGTGGCGAAGTTCCGCCGAGGTTGTAGCCCGCGCGGAGCTCAATTTTCCAACCTTTTATGGCTGCATTGATAAGGGCTTTTGTTCTGTTTTGCTGGGCTTGGACTGCAACAACGCAGCACAGCGCTATGATGGATAGAATTGTTTTTCTCATGACGGTGGAATTACTCGTGTTCGATTTTTAAGTCTTTGATGTCTAATGTGCTGCCTACTGCACCTTTGAAATAGTCGCCGTCGGCGCTCGACGAAATGACGATGCCGATTTTATATTTGCCCTGTGCGAGCTTTTCGGTGTCGACTGTCTTTCCGTTGACCTGATTGAATGGTATTTCAAATGTTTCCCATTCGGAAGTCTCGTGAGGATTGTCCATCAGGGCAAGTAAAACCAGATTGGGGTGGGAAAAGTTGGAGTCGTGAATCGTGCCGTCGATGTAGCTGACGTTTTCGTCCGTTTCGAAAAACAGTGCATAAATGGAGAACAGGTCTTTTTTCCCTGCTACATTATTGCCTTTTTCGTCGGTGTATTTTTCGCCGGCTTTGAATCGGAACGAGCCCTTCAGCGTAGTCGGTTTGTAGCGGTAGGGTTCGCCGAATTTAGTTGCGCCGCGAGGGTTAGACGTGGCAATTCCCAAGTCGAACTCTCCCTGGAAAATATTGCCGGCTGCAATGGGCATGCTTACAATTGAGCCGAAGAAACCGGTCGAACGGGTTACGAGACGGATATATTCGGCCTGACGAGGCTTTTCGCTGTTGTCGGCAAATACGGGGGCTGTCGGGAAATCGGACGGTGTCTTGCCTTGTCCGGTCATGACGAAGCCCGGATTGCCGGTAGCCCATGTCATAATCGGTTCGTCTTCGCTGTCGTTTTCAAAGAACGTGTAATATTTTCCGGTCGGGTCGAGCATACAGTTGTTGAATTTGTATTCCGACGGAATTTCTTTCTGAACTATTTTTACGGGATATTTTTTGCTCCATTCGCCGTCTTCCGAAGTTACTGTGTAGTAAATCGTGTGGTTTTCGGCGTTGAGGAAGTTCTGTACGGAACCGCTCGCCGGAGTTATCGTTGCTCCGTCGGTGATGGTGAACACCGGAGCAAGAGCGGAAATGTCCTGTTTCGGACTCATTCGTACAGTGACGCTATAGTTGTCAATCACAGGATTCGACTCTATTTCGGCATTTGGGAATTCGCAAGTCAGAATGTCACATTCTGCATTAGGCGCTTCCTCCTGGATGCATGATACGGACATGAAAGCCGTGCATGCACAAAACGCAAGGGTCTTTAATGTTAATTTCATATATTCAGAATTGTAATAATGCGGCAAAGTTAGAACAAATTTTGAATAATCGGGGCGAAAATCTTGTATAATGGTCTTTTTTTTTATACGTTTGTGTCTAAAAGTCAACAGTTGTGTTATGGAAAAACAGGTGTTTTATTCAAAAATTGGCGGAGTCTATGTGTTTACACACCTGCTTGTGGTTGTCGTGTTGGGCTATTTGCTGATTGTCTGCTTTTCGTGGCTGGCATTGGTGCTGGATATGGTCATCGTCGGAATCGTGGGTATGGTAGGAGTGAACACGAAATACACCTTATATAATGACGGCAGGCTGGATGTGGTGTGCGGTTTTCTTCCTTCACGCTTTGATGTGAAGAATGCCGTCAGTGTGAGGCCGACCCGTTCCATTCTGTCGGCTCCGGCAGCGTCGCTCGACCGCCTGGAGGTGAAATTCAAGAAGGGACAGCCGCTTGTCGTGTCGCCTCGCGACAAGCAGGGATTTGTGGCCGCATTGAAGGCGGTCAATCCGGGAATAAAGGTAGAAGGATTATAGCGGTAGTTCGGAAATGGGACGGCTACCGGCAACTTGCTGTCCGCCGTCGTGAGGTTATGAAGTGTTAAAAATAAAAAAATAAGCAAACTATTTGAATTTTAGATAAAAAACGAGTACCTTTGCGCACCGATTATATCCAAAATTAGTGTGTTATTATGTAGTTGCAGGAGCTTCTGGCCGGGCGAATGCAAAGTGCATAATTTATGTAATTAATTTTTAATCAAGTTTTTAGAAGTGGATACTTTAAGTTACAAAACCGTTTCGGCTAACGCTGAAACCGCACAAAAAGAATGGGTTGTAATTGACGCTACTGACCAAGTTTTGGGTCGTCTTTGCGCAAAAGTTGCAAAAATCCTTCGCGGCAAATACAAACCGAACTACACACCTCATGCAGATTGTGGTGACAATGTAATTATCATTAATGCTGACAAAGTTGTTTTGACAGGCAAAAAATGGACAGACCGTGTATATCTTTCATTCACAGGCTATCCAGGCGGACAACGCGAATGCACTCCGGAAATCATGAAGATGAAATCATTCAACAAGCACCTGAAACCGGGCATGAACCCATTGTTCATCAAGGTTATGAAGGGTATGCTTCCGAAAAATCGTCTGGGTCGTCGCTTGATCGAAAACATGCACGTTTACAACGGTCCGGAACATCCGCACGCAGCACAAAATCCGAAAGTAATTGACATCAACAAGCTTAAATAATTGAGGTATGGAACAAATTAATGCAGTAGGCCGTCGTAAGGCAGCAATCGCACGTGTATTCGTGTCAGAAGGTACAGGTGTTATCACTATCAACAAGCGTACATTGGAAGCCTATTTTCCAAACCCTATCCTTCAATTCATTGTTAAGCAACCGTTGAATTTAGTTGACGCTTTGTCAAAATATGATATCAAGGTTAACTTGGTAGGCGGTGGTTACACCGGTCAGGCAGAAGCATTGCGTTTGGCAATCGCTCGCGCTTTGGTGAAAATCAACGCTGACGATAAGGCAGCTTTGCGTGCAGCAGGCTTCATCACTCGCGACCCGCGTGCTGTTGAACGTAAGAAGCCAGGTCAACCGAAAGCTCGTAAGAGATTCCAGTTCAGTAAACGTTAATCACTGTTTGATTTATCTCTTACAGTTAAAATGTTTAGTATCCAAATTGCCAAGACTTGCTTGCGGCGGGTGTCGCTTGTCGCTACTTGGTAATTGAATTAAGTAGAATGTAAACAATCAAAAAAAGAAAAAAATGTCAACACCAAGTTTTGAACAATTGTTAGAAGCAGGTTGCCATTTCGGCCACCTTAAACGTAAATGGAATCCTGCAATGGCTCCTTATATCTTCATGGAGCGCAATGGTATCCACATCATTGACCTTTACAAAACAGCCGCTAAGCTTGAAGAAGCTGCTGCAGCTCTTAAAAATATCGCTAAATCGGGTAAGAAAGTGCTTTTCGTAGCCACTAAAAAGCAAGCTAAGCAAGTGGTTGCCGACAAAGCTACTTCAATCAATATGCCTTATGTAATCGAACGTTGGCCGGGCGGTATGCTCACTAACTTCCCGACAATCCGTAAGGCTGTGAAGAAGATGACCAACATCGACAAGATGACTAAGGACGGAACATTCGACAATCTTTCCAAGCGTGAACGTCTCCAAATCACTCGTCAACGTGCTAAATTGGAAAAGACTCTCGGCAGCATCGCTGACTTGAACCGTCTTCCGTCAGCATTGTTCGTTGTTGACGTAATGAAGGAACACATCGCAGTTGCTGAAGCCAACCGCCTTGGTATTCCTGTATTCGCAATGGTTGATACCAACTCTAACCCGAACAACGTAGACTTCGTCATCCCTGCAAACGACGATGCTTCAAAATCAATCGAATTGATTCTTGACACTGTTTGCGCTGCTATGGCTGAAGGTATTGAAGAACGTAAGGCAGAAAAGGCTGACGCTCCTGCTGAAGGCGAAGAAAAGGACGCTGCTCCAAAGAGAGAACGTCGTCGCGTTCGCAAGGCAGAAGCAGCTGAAGCAGAACAACCTGCTGCTGCAGAGGAAAGCGCTGAATAATTCGGATTCCTCAATTTAATTATTAACAATCATAAAAAATTAAACAATATGGCAGTTTCAATGTCAGACATCAGCAAGCTCCGCAAATTGACAGGTGCTGGTATGATGGACTGTAAAAAAGCGTTGGAAGAAACAAATTGCGATATGGATGCCGCTGTTGAAATCATCCGTAAGAAGGGTCAGGCTGTCGCTGCTAAGCGTGAAGACCGTGAAGCTTCTGAAGGTTGCGTGCTCTCAGCAAGCAACGGCGAATTCGCAGCTATTGTTGCTTTGAAATGCGAAACAGACTTCGTCGCTAAGAATACTTCTTTCGTAGAACTTACTAAAGCTATCCTCGATGCAGCTATGGCTGCTAAAGCTAAAACTTTGGACGAAGTGAAGGCTTTGACGATCAACGGCAGAACAGTTGCTGACCACATCGTGGAAGAAATCGGTAAGACTGGCGAAAAGATGGAATTGGGTGCTTACGAATGTCTTGAAGCAGCTGGCACTATCAACTACGACCACCTTGGTAACAAGCTTTCAACTATCGTTGCTTTCAATAAGCCGGTAGAAAAGCAAGTTGGCCGCAACGTAGCCATGCAGGTTGCTTCTATGAATCCGATTGCAGTAGATAAGGCTTCAGTTCCTCAAGAGGTAATCGACAAGGAATTGGAAGTTGCTGTTGAAAAGACTAAGGAAGAACAGGTTAAGAAAGCCGTTGAGGCTGCTCTTAAGAAGGCTGGCATCAATCCTGCTCACGTTGACAGCGAAGACCACATTCAGTCAAACATGAGCAAGGGATGGATTACTCCGGAACAGGCTGAACAGGCTCGTGAAATTATCAAGACTGTTTCTGCTGAAAAGGCTGCTAACCTTCCTGAAGCTTTGATCAAGAACATTTCAAACGGTCGTTTGAACAAGTTCTACAAAGAATCTTGCTTGATGGAACAGGAATACATCATGGATGGTTCAATGAACATCGAGAAGTATCTTAAGAGCGTTGACGCAGATTTGACTGTAACAGCATTCAAGCGCGTTAACCTGAACCAAGACTAATCTCCTGACAGGAAATTAATAGTGCCGCTCTGTTGCAATGCAGCAGGGCGGTTTTTTTGTGCTCAAATTTACGGCAGGTTGGAACGGTGGTTATAATTGGATGATTTTGGAACAAAACGTAGGGACACACCCCCGGTGTGTCCGAAAGGAAGAACATAAGTTTTCCAGACCAATGAGGGCATGTGAAATCGCTATTGTGTTGGCTTGCGTTAGCGTTGTGTGGTTGCGGTTATCGGGGTCGGACGTTCCTATGGTACGTTCCTACGGTGTATGTAGTGCATATTATCAAATGGTGGTCCTCCGAACGTAGGGACACACCCCCGGTGTGTCCGGAAGAAAGAGCATGGGTTTTCCCGACTGATTTGGGCATGGAAATAACATTGATTTGAACCTGTTTTATAGGGATGCAATCATGGGGATTTCGGACGTACCTGTGGTACGTCCCTACGATTGAGGTGGTGCGTACCTATCTTTGCATTGCTTTCAACATCATTATATGCACTCCTGTTTTGTTCGGAAAATGGATGGTTCATTTTTGTTGCATTGCTGAATGGAGCAGGGTGCAACTCGAGAAAATGGTCGCACTGTCATTGGGTATAAAATGATTTGTTTTACGCTGTAATCGATAAATCTCTTTTATTGGACATTGGTGGTAAATTATCGGTTGGCTAAATTGGGGAATCATTAGGCGTGGTTGGTGGTTTTCATAGTTGTTGAGGAATTAATTCAACATTGTAGTATATATTGTATAGCATTAAAAATATAACTATGTGTAAATTAAAATATTAGCGTTTGAATGGGTGCTCGTTGTTGAGTTTTTGTGAAAATAAAAAAGTATCATTTGTGTAGTTCGGAATGTAATTTTGCAATGTCTGCAAGACGAGAAAATGACAAATTAAAACATACTTAAAATACAATCACTATGAAACTAAAACAAACTCTTTTGGTTGCAGCGCTTCTTGCTACAGCAGGAATTTCGAACGCTGCTTTGATTGACCAGAATTTGGCTTTGAACAAGCCGGCTTATGCTTCTTCCGGTACGGCTTCGCCTGCCGTAGATGGAAATACGGGCTCTCGTTGGGAAAGTAACCATGTCGATAATCAATGGATTTATGTAGATTTGGGCACTGTTTATAATCTTGACCATTTGCGTATTCTTTGGGAAGGTGCCTATACAAAGCATTATCAAGTTTGTGTGGCAGATGAGTTGACTTCGGAAATGTTGGCAAATCTCAACGATGAGGATCCGGCAAATGATTTCGCCACTGGATGGACCGTTGCTGCCGACCAGACTTATGACTCTTTCGTTGCCGATCAAACTGTTTCCGTTGCAGGTTTTGCCGGTCGTTATGTGGCTATCAACTGTATTGAACGTGGTACGACATGGGGCAACAGTATCTTTGAATTGGAAGTTTATGCCAATTCTTTGACTGAATCAGTATTGAATGTTACTCCGGATGTACGTGGCGGATTCCCCGGTACAACTGTTAATTTTACTGCTGACGGTTTCAATGCTGATGGTTCTGATTTGGATTTGACCGGTGCAGTTTGGACAGTAAACGGCGAACCGATGACATCGCAGACGGTAACATTTGACACAAAAGGTTTTTATACAGTGAAGGTGGTTGCTGCCAACGGTGTTGAAGGTAAAACTACTGTCGGAATTTTTGATGCTGCTGACAATTTTGTAACTCCGTCATTGCTGACACAACAAAGCGAAAATACAACTGTTGACGCTTCCAAGGCTATTGATGGCGATGAAGGAACAATGTGGGAAGCTAATGTTTCAGGCACTCAGAACTACAACGCATGGATGGTGGTTGACTTGGGTAGCGAACTGGATGTAAACGGTTGCTATTTGTATTGGGAAGGTGCTACATCAGCAGAATATACGGTGGAAGTTTCTACGGATGGCGTTGAATATACACCGGTGTTCAGTTATGCAAGCAATCAAAGTATGGGTTCAGGCCGTTACGACTGGGTATTTGACGGTGAATCGTACAAAGCACGTTTCGTAAAAATCAACTCAACAAAGGCCGCTACCGGTTACGGTGTTAAATTGAGAGAATTGCAGATTTTCGGTGAAGGAACATTGGCTCCGGCAGAATTGGCAAATCTCAAATTGACCGCAGATAATAATGTCGGTGCTACCGGTACTAAATTCAATTTCTCGTTCTCTGCTCTTGACAAATACGGAAATCCTTGGGAACTTTCTGAAGAAGAGTTGGCATCGTTGCAGTGGGCGGTAACTCCTGCTGAAACTGCAAGCATTGAAAACAATGTAATGACTGTTACTGAAAAAGGCGAATATTCAGTATATTGCTCTTTGGGCGATGTCGTTTCTAATACAGTTACTGTAAATGTGATCACCGACGGTGAAAATGTTGCCTTGAACAAGGTGGCTAAAGCCATCGCTACTTCTTCGAGCGATGCCGCAAATGCAGTTGACGGTGATTTGGCTACAACATGGAACGTTCCAATTCCTGAAGACGCTGTCGACGGTGTATTTGACGCATGGTTGGTAGTTGATTTGGGTAAGGAATATGATGTGAACTGCATCAACTGTCACTGGGGTGCTGAAGCATCAGCCGATTATTCAGTATTGGTTTCTACAACCGGTGAAGAAGGTTCTTATCAGGAAATCTATTCCCGTCAGTCAGATGAATGGGGTGTAAATAAAGACCATGACGACTGGTTCTACGGTGACGGAACTCACACGGCACGTTTCGTCAAGGTTGAATCTCGCAAGATGGTATTCCCTGCTTGGCAATTCTTGAAGATGAAAGAATTGCAGGTATTCGTTTCGGAAGAAGGTACAAGCGGTGTGGTTGACGGTATGCAGGATGCTGCTATGCAGATCTTCGTTGTAGGCGATGTCTTGAGATTCTCTGCTGAAGCAAATGCCGTAGTCTACAACATGAACGGTGCTGCTGTGGCAACTGCCAATGGCGTTTCAGAAATGAACGTTGCTTCACTTCCGGCAGGTGTTTATGTAGTGAAAGCTGTTGATATGAATGGTAATGTTGCAACTGTAAAAGTTGTAAAGTAATGATAGAAGGTTAGATTAGTCAGCCCCTGCGGGTTCTCCGTAGGGGCTTTTTTAATTATGAAGAAATCAGTTTTAACCTTTGCTATGGGCTGTTGTTGTCTGTTTGCCATCGGACAGCAGCCTGTGTCGGTGGGCAGTGGCAGTTATGCCGAATATACGCCCCTGATTAAATCGAAGACCGATGAACATGGCGGCGATAAGAGCCGCATAATGGAAACCCGTGAAATCTATGTTTCCGACCGTATGAAGGGCGAGCCCATTCCTACCAACGACTGGTGGACGAATGTGCTTGTCGATCCCTATACAGGAAATCTGTGGTCGTATCCGCAGGTGGTGAAGGCGGAGTCGGGCGGCGTTTCGGTAGCCTATCCTAATCATTGGAGCGACGACGGTTGCGAAATGAAGTGGGACACGAAGTTGACGGTGAAAGGCCGGCGGTTCAACGCGCAGAAAGTACTGGCCGACGGATGGAGCGACTGGGGACTGCGTTTGCAGATGGTGGACGACGACAACAATATTTTTGTTACCCTCGCCCAAGGCATGCCGTTCACTTGGTTTGAGCCCGGAAATGTTCCCTTGAGCATTGTCGCCGACGGCGCTGAATTTTTCTCCCTGGAGGGCGACGCCTTGTCGCTTCCGTTTGAAGGCAGTTGCCTGGGCGTGAAAATCGGTAATGACCTTTATGGCGTGTATGTGCCGGAAAGTACAGTCTTTGACATTGTCGACAATGAAGTGAACGTAACCTTTGCCGACGGGAAAACGCCTTTTCTGGTAGTGGCGTTGCTGCCTTCCGTAGAAGCGCTTGAGGCATACGCTCCCTATGCGCCTGTCGTTCCCCGCAATACGCGTGTCGACTGGAG
>URMA01000053.1 GCA_900548875.1 uncultured Porphyromonadaceae bacterium
TGAACCGCGCCCTTTGTAAGTTTCCAGATCAGCCATGTCTCAACCGTACCGAATAACAGCTCGCCCTTCTCCGCTCTTTCTCTCGCGCCCGGTACATTGTCAAGCAGCCATTTTACCTTCGTGCCTGAAAAATATGCATCAATGACAAGACCTGTTTTTTCCCTGAATTTATCGGTAAGTCCTTTTTCTTTTAAGGTATCGCAATATTCTGAAGTTCTGCGGCACTGCCATACGATCGCATGATGGATCGGCTCTCCTGTTTCCTTATCCCAGACGATCGTTGTCTCTCTCTGGTTGGTAATACCGATTGCTGCAATATCCTCTGCTGTCGCATTGATCATGTTCATCGCCTCAACTGCAACACCGAGCATACTTGCCCAGATTTCATCTGCATCATGTTCCACCCAGCCCGGCTGTGGGAAGTACTGTGTAAATTCCCTCTGTGCCACGCTGCACATCTCACCTTTCTCGTTGAACAGGATACATCTGTTGCTTGTGGTTCCAGCATCCAGTGCCATTACATATTTTGCCATACTTTTTCCTCCTCTTTCTTTTGGCTTTATTTAATATTTAAACTGCTCCCCCCAGAGCATTATAAATATTCGTAAAATTGATTGTTCTTTTTCTCTATTGAAATATATTATTTTTTACCTTACATATTCCAGACTTTATGGTTTGTGGATGATACCGCCATCGCACCCGCTGACAATGCTCCCATCACGTCTTCTTTATCTGTGATCAGCCCTCCTGCAATGATGGGTACTTTTACCGAATGACTAATCTGTGCAATGATCTTAGGCATCACTCCCGGAAGTACCTCGATAAAATCCGGTTTTATCATGTGCTGCTGTTGTCTGATATTTTCAAATGCCATTGAATCCAGTAAGAAAACACGGAGTACTGTATACATAGACATTTCTTTTGCTTTTTTGATCAGTGATGGCTTCGTGGAAATGATTCCATCCGCTTCAGTCTGCTCCTTAATAAATTCAACTGCAATCTCCTTTGGACTTAAACCACTGATGAGATCCATATGCACCATCGCGATCTTACCTGCATCCCGTATCGTCTTTACAATTGAGCCAATAGAACAGACATCCCCGAATAAAATAAAAATGACTCTGATATCATCATGTTTACAGCATTCCTCCACATCTTCCATACTTTTTACTGCTGCAATAATTGGATTATCCTCAACTGCTTCATAAAAATTCTGATTCATGCTTTCCCCTTCCCAGAATGCAGGCTACGGTGCGTTGGCCAATATCGGTGTGCCGATTCTCGAAATGGCCGACTACATGGAGGCCAATCCGCTCGGGCGTGCCGAATGGATAAAATTTCTGGGCATGCTTTTCGACCGCGAAGCCGTGGCCGACTCTATATTTTCCGGTGTGGCCGACAACTACAACCGCCTGGCAGCGACAGTGAAGGATGTGAAGCGCCGTCCGGTGGTGATTTCCGAAACGGTGACGAGCGGCGTGTGGTATGTGCCCGGCGGTGCCAGCTACAAGGCGACGCTTTATGCCGATGCCGGTGCCGACTATCCGTGGGCCGACGATACTTCCGCCGGTTCGCTTCAGCTTGATTTCGCGCAGGTGCTCGACAAGGCGCAGAATGCCGATTTCTGGCTGCTGACCACCTACGGCTATGAGCTGACCCGCCGCGCGATGCTCGACATTTATCCGCACAACGACCAGTTCGCGGCGTTCGCCAAAGGTACGGTCTACTACTTTAACTCCGCCGTTGTACCCTTGTTTGAGGAAACGGCCTTCCATCCCGACCGTCTGCTGAAAGAATATATAGGTATTTTCCATCCCGAGAAAGTGCCGGGCTACCAATTGTCTTACTATAAACGGATGGGAGAATAGCCATGAGCCGGACTCGCCTTGTCATAATACTGCTGTCGCTGGCCATTGTTGGGCTGGCATTTCTGTTGCTGCTTGTGGGCACGGTGCATATCCCTGCCGGCGAAGTGCTCCGCATTCTCGGCGGCGAGCCGTCTGAACGTCAGGCGTGGAATTTCATCGTTTGGGAGAGCCGTGTGCCGCTGATTGCCACGGCCGCCCTTGCCGGTGCCGCCCTCGCAGTGTCGGGACTGCTGTTGCAGACCTCCTTCGGCAATGTGCTGGCCGACCCGTCGATTCTGGGCATTTCCACCGGGTCGAGCCTCGGAGTGGCCGTCGTGATGCTGGCTTTTGGCGGCGTTATCGGTTCGGCGGCGGTGGGCTATGTTGCCACACTCTTCGGCGCACTGCTCGGCGCGTTGCTGATTATGGCCATTTTACTGGCCTTTTCCGTGGCCGTAAAAAATTCCACGATGCTGCTGATTGTCGGTATTCTGATAAGCTATCTCGCTTCGTCGGCCATTTCACTGCTCAATTTTGCTGCCACGCAGGAAGGTGTCCACTCGTTTGTCGTGTGGGGCTTGGGGAATTTTTCGGGCGTTACGCTCCGCCAGTTGCCTGTCTATGCTTCGGTAGTGGCTGTGGGACTGATAGCCTCGCTGCTGCTTATCAAACCCCTCAATGCCTTGCTGCTCGGTCGCCGCTATGCCGAAAATCTCGGTGTAAATATCCGCCTTACGCGCAACCTGCTGCTGCTCATTACCGGCGTGCTTACCGCCGTCGTCACCGCCTTTTGCGGACCGATTGGCTTTATCGGACTTGTCGTGCCCCACGTTGCGCGGCTGATGCTCCGCACCTCCGACCATTTCCGGCTGATACCTGCCACGATGCTCACCGGTGCCGCCATCGCCCTGCTTTGTACGCTTGTCAGCGTGTTGCCCGCCAACGGCGCCATTCCTATCAATGCCATTACGCCCATCATCGGCGTGCCGGTCATTGTTTACATCATACTTAACCGTCGGAAAATATTTTATTTCAACTGATTTATGGAAACAATTCTCGAAACACGCGGCCTCACGGCAGGCTATCGCAAGGGCAGGGTGGAATCGCCGGTGCTCCGCCATGTGTCACTGACGCTTCGTCGCGGTACGCTGGTCAGCCTTTTGGGGGCAAACGGTGCCGGAAAATCGACGCTGTTGCGTACCATTTCGGGCGTGCAGCCTCCGTTGTCGGGCGAAGTGCTTCTCGGCGGAGAACCGATTGCCGGCTATTCGCCGCGCCGCCTTTCGCGGATGGTGAGCATTGTTTCCACCGACCGTACGCAGGCAGGCGGACTGACCGTTGAGGAACTCGTGGGTTTGGGCCGTCAGCCGCATACGGGATTTCTCGGCCGTCTTGACGATGAGGATCGCGCGGTAGTGCAACACGCCATCGAATCAGTGGGCATCGCCCATAAGGCAAAACACTTTGTGGCGGAACTGTCCGACGGTGAACGGCAGAAAACGATGATAGCCAAAGCGTTGGCGCAGGAAGCACCGCTGATTATTCTCGACGAGCCGACGGCTTTTCTCGATGTGGCAAGCCGCATCGAAACCCTTCAGTTGCTCCATCGTCTGGCGCATGACGAGCAGAAATCCGTGTTGCTGTCGTCGCACGACGTAGCGCAGTCGCTCGCCCTGTCCGACCGTCTGTGGCTGTTGGGTGCCGACGGTACGATTGTCGACCGCACGACCGAAGATGCCGCGCTTCAGGGCGACATGAACCGCCTGT
Organism: uncultured Porphyromonadaceae bacterium; assembly: GCA_900548875.1. Taxonomy (GTDB): domain Bacteria; phylum Bacteroidota; class Bacteroidia; order Bacteroidales; family Muribaculaceae; genus Limisoma. The sequence goes on from URMA01000053.1 coordinate 3,615, forward strand.
TTCCGGGGCGTGACCTTTGCTTCGACATGACTTCGGGCGACTTTTTCAGCGGACTGTCAGGCTCCCGGCCTGTCCGTCTTGCCGCCGACTCTCCCGAACTCTATCATTGGGCGCACAATGCCCTCCGTCGCAACGGCTACCGTCCCGAAGCCGAAGCCCCGCTGTCAATCCATGTCCGTGCGGCTGCTGCAATCACCCTCCGCACTCCCACAACCACCGAAACTTTCAGCTCCTTCGAACAGCTGCTTGAAGCGCTGAACGGCAGATTATAATCACCGAAAAAATGTATAGAATAGGTTGTAATATGTGTACAAATTAGGTAACTTTGAACTATCAAATACAACGGTGACATTTCCATGATTTCGAAAAGCGTTGTTGTGATTTACTTACAAATTAGGTAACTTTGAACTATCAAATACAACTTTGACAACGAAAATGGGATTACAATTAACGTTGTGATTTACTTACAAATTAGGTAACTTTGAACTATCAAATACAACTTGCAATTGCAGACCATGATGGCAATGATAGTTGTGATTTACTTACAAATTAGGTAACTTTGAACTATCAAATACAACGTTTTAGCCTAATTATTATGTCATTATGGGTTGTGATTTACTTACAAATTAGGTAACTTTGAACTATCAAATACAACATATATCTATCACTCTTATAGAATATCCATGTTGTGATTTACTTACAAATTAGGTAACTTTGAACTATCAAATACAACTTCACGTTCTTTTTCAAGAAGTTGATTCTGTTGTGATTTACTTACAAATTAGGTAACTTTGAACTATCAAATACAACGAATTTCTTGGTCAGTAAGATAGTTCTGCGTTGTGATTTACTTACAAATTAGGTAACTTTGAACTATCAAATACAACTGCATACCTTCAATTGCCTTTTTAGCTCTGTTGTGATTTACTTACAAATTAGGTAACTTTGAACTATCAAATACAACGGTATGGTGCAGCATGTAGATGTCGTTGCGTTGTGATTTACTTACAAATTAGGTAACTTTGAACTATCAAATACAACATTCGTCGGCGTGTATTGTCACCATCACAAGTTGTGATTTACTTACAAATTAGGTAACTTTGAACTATCAAATACAACAATGAAAACAAAAGACATCCGCAACAACAGTTGTGATTTACTTACAAATTAGGTAACTTTGAACTATCAAATACAACCAACATTGAGAATATAGTCGTCAATATCGGGTTGTGATTTACTTACAAATTAGGTAACTTTGAACTATCAAATACAACTTTGAAGCTTGTTATTTTGACGTTGAGAAAGTTGTGATTTACTTACAAATTAGGTAACTTTGAACTATCAAATACAACTTTTGCCGATTTCAATAATTTTGCAATATTGTTGTGATTTACTTACAAATTAGGTAACTTTGAACTATCAAATACAACTCAATACACGTAATTGGTTGCTTGATAGTATGTTACAGAATGATTGCCTAGGAAAATAAAATGCCTGGAACAGATAGAAAAACCCGTTGCTATGACGGGTTTTTCTGTTTCTAAAAGAGTTCCAATTGCATGGGGGCTGTAATGGATTTTTGCTTTTTTACACCGTAGAAAATTTCAATATTTTCAAATTGGCGGTCGGTGATGGTGAATATGCATATTTTTCCCGTATCGGGGAGAAACGATTTTATTCGTTTTATATGCACTCTGGCGTTTTCCCAACTGGGACAATGGCGGATATATATGGAATATTGAAACATATTAAATCCGTCGTTAATAAGGTCTTTCCGGAAATGTGCCGCAGCTTTCCGTTCCTTTTTTGTTTCAGTAGGAAGGTCGAAGAATACGAGAATCCACATAATTCGATATTCATTCAGTCGTTTCATAGTCGGGATAGGCTATTTGACGAATTTCATTTGCGAAACATTTGTAGAGTGAAGCCGTCGTTTGAGCAACGGCATTTGCCAGAGGTCGGCAAGCTCCATCGATGATTGTGTCGAGATAGGCAACTGACAACAGGTCGTACTTAATAGGTTTGGTGAGCTGTTGAATGTCGCTATGTCGTTGCATCGTGTTTAGTACCAAGGCATCGACAAAGGGGCGATAAGGTTCCATGATGTCGTCGGCAAGACAATAGGCATTATAGCGGTTATGGTGGTGAATGCCCAATGTGGGCAGGAGTCCGGAGGCTACGAGTGCCCGTGCCACGATGGCGCGCAGAATGGCGTAGCCATAGTTCAGCAGATTGTTGGGTGGGATCCCTTCCCGATCGCGGGTGAAATCGGGAATATGGGGAAAGAGCGATTTCCAGTAGTAGGCTGCTGCGCGGGCTTCCAAGTTGTCGGGATCACCGCTTCTCACCTTTTCTGCCCATACTTTCATACATGCCGTTTCTTCGTCGGCAAATTTTAAAAGGACGGCAGCTTGATTGAGAATTTTGCGCTTTACGGTTTGTGCCCATAACTGCTTTTTCAAGGGAAGGGATGCCTGTATCTGCCGGGTGAACCGTTCGGCTTGGGTGGTGTTGCCGCTGAGGGGTAGTAGCATGCCGGTGGGCAGGCTTTGTGCGTTGCAGGTGACTACGGCGCAATTGTTGTCGAGCAGCGCGCTGATGAGTGCACTGGTAAGCGTGATTTGCTTGTGATCGATAATGAGTACGCCGATGTCTTCAATCGGTTTGGTGGTAATGCTGTTTTGCTTCATCTCTTCGCTTATGCCTTTGGCGTTTTCCACTTCCGGCATTTTGATGACTAACTGGGAGTTCCGCATTGACAAGTAGGCGGGATTCCCGAAATAAAGTGTCTGTTTCATAATGGTGAGGTTTAAATAAATGAATAAAAAAGCAACGCGCAGCAGAAACGATGTTCCGTTGCGCGTTGCCGTGGATAAGGTTCTTATCGAATAAGCGTTGAGGCAATGGAGAGCTGCCCTAAACGGTCAATTGTTATCGGTATGCATACTGATTTAATCATTATATTGTCCCACGATCGTTCTGATTTATTGTTTGCACCAAGTTCAGTTGTCGGTACAATTGGGGATGCTACAAAATATGGAACAAAGAAACATTGATTGCCAGAAGCCGATACCATTTTGTAAATTCTCGAATTGTCGATAGGCATATTGACTCTTCCGGATTCAATTTCTTCTTCGGTAGGCACATAAACGAAGTCGTTTGGCGACAAGTGGAACAGTAGCCGGTCACCATTCTCGTTGGTTTCCGGAACGGGCGACAGTCCTTGTTTAAGCCGTTCGACCACGATGTTCAGCGGCACAGACTCATAGTTGCGCTTGCCGTTGGAATCAAGATAGACCGCGAAGAAAAGGTTGGTACCTTTGGCTGCTTCCACAAATTTTTTCGTTTTCGCACCAGTCGTTCCAATATTGAATTTCAAACCTTTGGGTTCATATATTCTTACCTTATAAATAGGCTGATGGAATCGTCCGTTGTTGAGCTGTGTGATATTCTTGTTCATCTCTTCGATCCCTTCCGGCGAGAAGGCGAATTCTGGTTTGTTGTCGTTAACTTCCAGATGGCGAAGCAGAATTTTCTGAATGCCGGTGTCGGTCACGGATTTGAGTATTTTTTCTTTTGTCAGCGACGTGTCGACAGGTTTACGGATAGCAACCAGCGGGGTATTGGTTTCGTTGGAGAAGATGTAGATATCCACTTTCTTAACGTCGAAATCGGTCTGCTTTTTAACGTAGTCGGCAATCTGCTTGACGGACATCTGCTGTGCCGCCAATTGGCGTACAAGCGTTTTCAGTTGTCGGTCGACAATGCGCGACGGATTTTCGAGGGCGACGTTGAGCGACACCGTTTTTACGGAACGCAGATTGACTTGGCCGAACACGGAATCCTTGTGCAGTGGTTTCCGGATGGCAAGCATTTCGCCTTTTGTTTGCCGGACGGTCACTTTCTTGCCGTTTTCAAAACGCTGGTAATGATTGTTGCAGCGGTTCACGATGCGCAGATTCTGCTTGATGCTGACCAGCATTTGAGAAAGCGTTTCGGCCATGTCTTCTGTAAATGTCGGCCACGGCTTATTGACGAGATAGCGGCTGTTGTTTGCATCTGTTTTTATTTTGTAGCATACTGCATTACGAAGGTCAATGCGCTTGTCGTGGTCGTGAGCGTTGCTGTTGTTCAAGTAGTTGACTATTTGCCGTGAAGTGCAGGCAATGACGATGGCGTCCATCGCGTGATGGCGGTGGTCGATGCGCTTTTTGTTGACAGAACGTTGCAATTCGAGTGGAATTTGCGTGCGGAAGAATTTCTTGCCGTCAACGTTTGTCCAATCACCAAAACGATTGTCGCCATATATGCCGTTGAGGCGTTCGAAGCGCGGCGCAATGATGCGGTTCCAAACGTCGCCCACTCCCCAGTCCTTTTTCAGGCGGTCGGTAATGCTTCCGTTGCAAGGAATGACATTTTTGGACGTGGAAGTCGATTCATACTGTCCCTTTTCATCTTTTTCGCGTACGATGTTGGAGAGCAGGGCCAAAAGGAAGCGGCTGATGTAGCGCGTATCTGTCAACTGACGTTGAGAGAAGTCGTCTGGAATATCCGTTGCCAGCAGGTTCTGCTGCTTTTTGCGGTTGGATGAGAAAACGCGTTTTACGAGCTGTTCGTATTCCTCCACTTTCAGAATACGCACGGATTTGCCGTTGCCCAACGGCACAACTTCGCCACCGCATTCCTTGATGAAATTGTAGGCAAGCATATTGCTTTTCCGTTTGTTGACTTCCGACTCGCAGATTATCTTGTTGGAGAAGGAGTCGTCGAAGTAGAGCGACTGTGGTATGATATGTTCAATCTGGTAGTCGGGCGAAAACAGTTTGCTGAGAGGAATCGGCTGCCCGGTGTAGGGCGACACGTAGTTCTGTTCGAGCCACTGGCGGTAAGTGCGGATCTCGGCCTTGGTCGGTTGCTTTTTGGGGTCGGATTCGTTGAACTTTTTGAGAATGGCTTCAATGTTGTCCTGAATACCGTCGACGGAATTGAGCACCCCCTCTTCGTAGATTCTCAATTTATCCTGTTGTATCGGTGACATCGGACGTACGTTTTCGACATCATTCCCATCGTTGAAAAATTCGGAGAGCAGCATTTTGATGCGCATGTTTGTGTTCTCGTTTTTTTGCATTATTTCCGAACGGCGCTTGCGTTCTTCAGCCGTCTGCTTCATATCGCGTCCCATTTCGATGTGGATTTCATCGATTTGTCCGTATTTGCGCCAAATGTCGCGAACGGTGCGGAGCGTTTCTGTCACCACTTGCTCGACAATCGGGTTGCGTAGCGAATGTTGGCGGAAATTCTTCAGGAACGTGTCAATGTCGTCAGGCGAATTCCATTTCGTCTGTTGGTCGGATTCCGAATGGCGGTTGAATGCCACATAGGAGGCGAGCCATACGGGAAGTCCCTGGAATTGTGTGATGTCGGAAAAGGCAGTGAGCTTTTCGCGGGTGCGTTCATTGATGGAATCATCGGCTACGCCGTCGATAATATTCTCGATACGTGTCTTTGTCTTTGTATCGATATTTTCGGCACTCCAATATTTCCCACGGCGGAGCAGCGGAAGCAACCGCTTGATGGCTTTGCGGGAATAGGCTCCGTAGTCTTTTTTAAAGGAGGCGGTGGAGAGGAATGCCTCGACAAATTCGTCTTCCGGCAGATGGTTTTTTCGGGCGTATGTGGTAAGAGCTTTTTGGGATTCGTCCTTTGCTTCTACTGAATACAAAATGTGCCATAGTTCCATTGTCCGTTTTTGTGTCAGCAAGGCCTTGTCGAGTCCGGCTTTATTCCATCGGGAAAGTAGCAGATATCGGGTTTCGTTGCAGGGATATTTCTTGTCTTCCACATAGTTCCAGCGATATTCTGCCTGTCTTTTCTTGTTAATGCCAACGGCTGCAAGCAATGTTTTCTGATCAATTTCCTTCCGGTCGTTCAGTATGTCGAAAAGGTTTGCCCACGCATCGTTGTCGGGAAGAAATTCTCCGGTCACATCTGCATCGACAGTGAGTTTACCGTCCACTTCTTTCGTGCGTTGCAGGATGCGGAGGTTGGACAGGAATTGCCACAGACGGAATTCCTGATAAAGCGGATTGGATTTAGCGATGCATTTAATAGGTACGGTCAGCGTTTTGCCGTCTTTTACGAATGAATAGGATTCAAATTCGCAGTTGGCTATCAGCGATTTTTTCGATTTCAAAGGCCGCTGATAGAACAGAATATTGTCGATGAAGAGATATTTCAGATCTTTACCGCCGATATTCTTGCGGAATGCCTCGTTGGATGGGTAGAGCAGTTTTAGGCATTCATCATAAATGATGCTGTCGTTGAGCTGGGGATGGAAGCGACTTTGGGTTTCAAGAATTCGTCGCAGCTCTTCCTTATAGAATTTCCGTTCAATGGTGCTAATGAGACTTCCGTTGATCTTTTGTTTCGGATTTTGGAGTAAGGTGTCGTAGATGTATTCACCAACGGCTTTGCCGGAAACCGAAATTTCGTTTTCCGTCTTTTTCTTCTTCAATTCCCAGTCGTCTTCTTTCGGAGCTCGAAATGAACGTTTTACATTGCCTTCCTTGTCCAGTTTTGGCGTACCGTCGGGATTAAGGTCGGTTGTGACAATGAAATCGCGCACTTTGCCTTCCCAGTCAAGAGGCTGTGCACTTTGGCGGCGATAAATCCAACCGTTTTCCAAATGGATGTTATACCAGGGATTCCCTTTCGATTTTTCGTCGGATTTCTCGACTTTGACAACTTTCAGGCTATAAAATTCTTCCAGTTTGTCGGTCTTTTCTTCTGTCTCTCCGCGTAATTCGTAATAACCACGCTTTTGGTTAAAATGAAGCAGAAGCCATGCCAGTTCCGTGGAACGGATTTTTTCGGTCAGTGCTTTCTTGCGCAAAAAATAGAGCGTCCAGTCGTAAGGAATCTTTTTCCCATCTTCAACTAATGACGGTTGCATGCGCGCGAAATCGGCCAACATTTCACGGAAGGCTTCTTTGAAGAAGAACTCATATCGTCCGTCGGCTGTTGGTAGCCAAGCTATTTTCGGCTCTTTGTCTTGTATAAACTTGGCACCGTTGTTGGAAAAATCAATACCCTGCTCGAAATGTTCCGGCAACCATTGCAGATGATGGAGCACTTTCAGCAATCGTTCGCGTCGGAGCAGATGGCGTTCACGCAGGCGTCGTATGCCTCTGAATGTGGTGCGTTCTTTGGTTTGTGACTGTGGATTTCCTTTTTCGAAATCACCTAATTTTGCAGCGTCCATTGGAATAATGCGACTTCCGGCACTTTCTATGGCTTTAGAATTGTCGGTTTCGAGTATTGTTGCCCAACCAATGCTGTTGGGGCCGAGGTCAAGGCCTAAAATTCTTTTGGTATTCATATATTGTGGTATTATATTCCCTTTTTAAAGCTATCAGAATTTAAAGATAGTAAAATAAATTTGGCCAAGCGCTATTGTTTTTGAAAAAAATTGTGCTTAAATTTGTAACACTAATTTGTAGTAAATCACAATAAGGATTATTCCGTTGTGAAACATTTACGGGCGGGGCAACTCGCCCTGATTTTTTATATGGATACAAAAAAAATATCCCGCAGGCGGCGGGTTTTGTTGTCTATTGTGAGTTTTTCAAGTTTGAAATTTTAGTTGATGTGGAAGTCGTTGGTTTGGGTGTTGGGACTTTTATGTGTGTGATATTGCTTTTGGAAAGTTTTTGAAATTTAATTGCATAAAAGTTTGATTATTAGAAATATTTTGCATATTTTTGAATAAAATAGAATGTGTTTACTACTGACGAGTGCGAAACTACATTTTGTTTGTCACCATGTTGCTAATATCTAAAAAAGGAGTGTGCTGATTAAAAGTTGTCCCTGCACTTTGTAAATTATAATTAAGATTCTTAGGGGGCGGAATCTTGCTCTAAAATTATTATCATGAAAAAACTGTTATTAACTGTGGTTTTAGGACTCTTTGCGATTACCGGTTTTTCTCGGGCGAAGTATGATGTGCATGCAGGTCTGTCGATGGCAAACATTACAAACAGTGAGGCCAGTATGAAGGCAGGCTTTTCGGTAGGTTTGGGTATTGACTGTCCGATTAACAATTTGTGGGCATTCCAGACCGGTTTGAATTTTACGAGTAAAGGCTGTCGGGAATCCGAACAGGGCGTAGTTGCAAAGATTAATCCAATCTATTTGGATATACCTTTGCTTGCTGCCGTAAAGTTGCCGATCAAAAATGACAATGTATTTGTTATTAATGCGGGTCCGTATGTCGGACTGGGTTTAGGCGGCAAGATGTCATTGTCGGGTGGCGGTGCTGAAATCAGCAGCAGTCTGTTTAAGAAAGTAGATGGTGAGAGCGAGGCCATGATGAACCGTTGTTCTGCCGGCCTTCAGGTTGGTATCGGTATGGAACTGAAGGACAAATATTTGGTAAATCTTTCAAGCCAATCTGGATTTACAAATATGATAAAGAAAGATTTTGCGGTAGATAATAATAAGAATATTGCTTTGATGATAACGGTCGGCTATCGGTTCTGATTCCGATAAATTTTAGTGCATAAAGCGGTTGGACTCAATCAAATGGGTTCAACCGCTTATTTTTTACGAGCTTTTGCATGACCGCAAAAAATATCCCGCTGGCGGCGGGATAATATGCGTTCTTAGAACTTGAAATTGATGTCGATGCCGGTGATGTAAATGGCGGCTAAAAGATTGCTGATTTGCCAAGACATCCATCACAGTTATATGAGTCATTAAGCTATTTTTTGATTTTTATTGTTGCCTATTTCCTGTACAAATATAAAAGTCAGCTGTTAAAAATCGGGAGCTATTTCTATTTCGGCCTAAGTATTTCTTCTATATTTCTCATGCGTTTTCTTTTGGAATTTACGAAAGAAAATCAGGTAAGTTTTGAAGATTCTTTATCTTTTAATATGGGACAATTATTAAGCATCCCGTTTATTTTAGTGGGTGTTATATTGGTGATAAAGAATGTCGTAAATGTTCGTAGAAAGGTGGGCACATAGTAATTTCTTAATGAAAAAATTGATTACTACAGATAATATAAGTTGCAGCCTTTGTTTTCGTGTATTTATAGCCCATTGATAATTAATGGTATAATGTAATTAATGGACTTATTTTAATATTTTATCCCATAGTATTATTTTATTTCAGCCCAAATTGATATATTTGCCATGTAAAATGTTTTTCATATGGCTACAATAGAAGAATTGAGATTGCTTAGAGAACGTGAAGACCATGTAGAGTTCAAAGAGGCAAAACATAATTATCCCTTTGCTGGTGGACAAAAAACGAATCCGGTAGATCGTAGACATTGTGTATTGGGATATGTGGTAGCTTTAGCAAATGAAAGAGGTGGTCGTTTGGTTCTTGGTATGGCAGATGCTTATCCACATACGGTGGTAGGTAGTGATTTTGCGGAGGGAAACATTGGTGCCTTGGAGGATGAAATCTATACACGTTTACGTATACGTGTGCATGCGGAAGAATTGTTTGATGAGTCTGGGAAAAAGAAATTGAGGGTATTGGTGTTGAATATTCCCAGCCGTCCTTTGGGAAAGGCTTTAAGATTTGAGGGTGTACCTTTAATGCGTGTGGGAGATAGCCTGCGCGAAATGGATGATGCTGAGTATTTTTCTATTCTTCAGGAACAGGACCCGGATTTTTCTGCCCGCATTTGTCCTGGCTTGATGATTGACGATTTGGACGATGGTGCGATTGAGGAACTGAGAAGACTGATGCGTGTGAATCGAAGGCATTTGGCAGCCGGAGATATGCCGCTAAATCAGTTGCTTTCAGACTTGAATCTTTCCTCTGCTGATGGTATTACGTATGCTGCTCTTATTTTATTGGGAAAAAGTGGGGCTATTGCTCGCTACTTGCCACAGCAGAATGTTGTTGTTGAATATAGAAATAATCCTGAAGAAATAAGATATTCGGCCAGAAAGGAATTTCGTGAGCCGTTGCTCTTAGGTATAAAGCATATATGGGAATATATTAATCAACCAGCCAGTAATCCTCTACTGCATATAATGAACTTGCCGGAAATCATTGATGTACCTTCCTTTAATGAAGAAACTATAAGAGAAGCAGTACTGAATGCCTGCATTCACAGAAGTTTGCAGATGGGAGGTGATATATTGATAAGGCAATCACCAGAGCAGATAGAAATAACTAATCCGGGGGGCTTTCCTTATGGTGTAAATCTTGGTAATTTACTTACGGTAAATAGTTCCCCAAGAAGCAGACTAATGGCTGAAGTTATTGAGAAGACAGGACTGATAGAACGAAGCGGACAGGGTATAGATATTATGTATGCAAATTGTATTGGAGAAGGAAGAAATATTCCTGACTTTTCGCGTTCAGATGATTATCAAGTGAGTTTAGTTATTCGTTCGGAAATTATAGACGAATTCTTCTTTTTATTTGTCCGTAGCTTAAAGGAAAGAAATGGTCAACTTGATGCTTTTACCTTAGTAAATCTGTATGATATACGTAGGCATCATATAGATCATCTTTATGATGAAAAATTGCCAATAATGTTGGAAAAGGGTTATATTTTGCAACATCCATATTATAAATATGTCTTAGGAGAAGATTATTTTACAGCCATGCACCCTGTAAAGATAGGTATATGTGGATCCCATCAGCTGCTTAGGGTCTATTATGCCATTGAGGAAAAGGGTAATCATGCTTCAATTTCTGATATTGTATTGAGAACAGAAGGTATTCTTACCCAAAAGCAGACACGGACATTGGTAGAGAAGTTGGTTGGTTGTGGATTCCTTTCTGTTTCAGGTAATGGTAGAAGTACAAGATATTCATTAAAGAAATAAATGTACTTCAAAATAAGATGGCATATGAAAAAGATAGATTAAATTCTCTTCATATGCCTGTTCATTTGTACAATTTGAAACATTAAAATATCCCGCTGCCGGCGGGATGATATGCGCTCTTAGAACTTGAAATTGATGTCGATGCCGGTGATGTTGTAGGCTTTGTCGGGCTGCTTTTGATAGAGATAGTAGAGATCGGTGGTGACGTTTTTGGCTATTTTCAGCTCCATTCCGGCACGGTAGCGCATGCGGGTTATCCTGAAGTTGTCGCCGCGGTGCAGGTTGTTGTACATTTCGATGGAGGCGTAGGGTTTCAGCCAGTCGTTGACTTTGTATTTTGCCTGTGCACGTGTGCGGAGGCGGAATTCGTTGTGGTCGCTGATGGTGTGCTGGAAGCGTTCGCGCAGCGAGAGGTCGAAGCGGCCAACGGTCCACGATTCGTTGAGCGAGAGGCTGTAGCGGTGGCGTCTTTTCCAGTGGTCAGTCTTGTGCTTCAAGTGAAATTCGTAGCCGACACCTGCTTTCAGAAAAGGCAGCAGCTTATAGTTGGTTTCCGCCTTGAATGCCCATACATCAGTGGCCGACGCATTGTTTTTCGTTCTGTATTCCAATCCGCCTTTGATGTCGAGTTTGTCAGTAGCATTGTAGGACACGTTCCAGTTCATCCAGGTTCTGAAGTCCGTGTCGTCCGCTTGGGCGTTGAACATAAATAGGTTAAGAACAAGCGTAGCCAATAGAATTATTTTTTTCATTTCCTTCCGTATAAGATAGATTCTTTAAATTTTCCGATGCAAAGAACGGAAGGAATTCTGAAAAGATTCTGAAAAAAGAAGATATTGGCGTTTTTGTCTGTCTTTAGTGCAGGCGGGGCGATTTGTCGTGGAATCGGAAACCGATGCCCAGCATCAGGTGGTTGGGATCTTTGAAGCGTTGCAGGCTGTAGCCGATGTTGAGGTAGACGAGCCGCGACACGGCCACTTTCAGCGTGAGCGTCTGGTAGAGTCCGCGCTGGTCGTCGGTTCCGGCGAGGAAGTTGTAGCCCACACCTGCATTGATGGCAAAAAACGGCATGACGTATTCCGCTCGGACGGATGTACCCAATGCCCATTGTCGGCAGGGTGAAGGTCTGTAAAATTCGTAGTCGCCGCAATTACCGCTCATGTCGCAAATGATGTCGGAGTCGGTATATACGCCCGCACTGGAGTCGAACACACCGTCGAGCGAAAGCCCGGCACGGAAGCGATAGTGGAAATTATACATCGGGCTGAAGCTGATACCTCCCACCGGGTAGCGGTCGGGAGAAAGTACGGGATTTCCCGCTCCGTTGAACACGCCTTTCCGCCGATAGGCTCCAAACAGGGTGAGGTCGTAGGACACATGTCGTGTGAAGTCAGGGATGGCAACCGTTTCCGTCTTTTCGTCGGAAGCGTTGAAGCGGTAGACCATGCCCACGTTCAGCGCTACGGTGTTCACACCGCAGTTGGGGATGCCCGTGTTTCCGTTGGAGAAGTGGGTAAAACCTACGCCCGTAAGTAGTTGCAGGTGTGGCGCCAGTCGCCAGTTGAGGTTGAAGGCGGCGTTGATATAGGCATTGATGTTCGTACCGACCACATGGTTGAAGCGATTCGTTTTCTCATCGTAGGGTTTCCAGCCGAACGATGCGCCGAAATTCCATTCGTAGTCGAACGTCAGGCAGTCGGACAAATGCGCCATCGGTCCGCCCTGGAAGGCATAGACGGCAAAGGGAGTGCCGAGCGACTTTGGCTCGAAGAACGAGAAACAGCCCACGCCGATGCCCTGATATGTGTCGTGGTAGACGGCCGCAGCCTGGGAGTTTTCCGGCAGTTGAAACGCATATTTGGCTTGTCCAGCGATGGATTTGGCGATGCGTACGTTCTTTTCGTTGTAGCCGCGGAAAAATTCGTGAGTCTGGAATATGAATGCCGGTTGCGCCTCCAGCCGGAGCTGATGGCGGAACGGGGTATAGGCTGTGTCGGCAACCAGTCGGGGCAGGTCGGCGAGTGTAGGTTGTGCCTTTAAAGTTATTGCCAGCACCGCAAAAAGGACGGTTGCCAATATTTTGTTCAGATTCATTTCGTGTCGTATTCTTGTGCAAATGTATGTATAAACGGTCGAAACTGCACTATAAATAGACGAAAAAGCATATCATCCGGTTGTGGGTGATATGCTTTTTTATGCGAAAAACGAGAGGGCGGGGCCTATCGTTTGCAGACTTCAATTTTCAGCTTGTCGTAGGCGCGTTGAGCTTTTTTCACTGCCTCGTCGGTCGATTCGGCCGTAGCGAGGATGACGCCCATACGACGGTGTCCCACCACTTCCGGCTTGCCGAAAATGCGGAGCTGTACGCCGGGTTCGCTGAGAGCGTTCTCCAAGTTGTCGAACACCACTTTGTCGGTGTCGCCTTCCACTACGATAGCCATGGATGCCGACGGTCCGTAGAAGCGGATTCCCGGTACCGGCAGTCCGAGCAAGGCGCGTGCGTGGAGTGCAAATTCGCTGAGGTCCTGCGAAATCATTGTTACCATACCCGTGTCGTGAGGACGTGGGGAAACTTCGCTGAATATCACTTCATCGCCCTTGACAAACATTTCCACACCGAAAATGCCGTAGCCGCCCAGTGCGTCGGTTACTTTCTTGGCTATTTCCTGTGCCTTTGCCAGCGCTGACGCCGCCATAGCCTGCGGCTGCCAGGAGTAGCGGTAGTCGCCGTCCACTTGAATGTGTCCGATAGGTTCGCAGAAAGTAGTTCCCGAACAGCTGCGCACGGTGAGCAGGGTGATTTCATAGTCGAATTTCACAAATCCTTCCACAATCACACGTCCGGCTCCTGCGCGTCCGCCTTCCTGTGCGATGTGCCAAGCTTTGTCGATGTCCTGTTCCGACTTGATGACGCTTTGTCCGTGTCCCGACGAACTCATAATCGGTTTCACTACACATGGCATTCCTATTTCCTTCACTGCCTGACGGAATTCCTCTTCCGTGTTGGCAAAACGGTAGGGCGAAGTCTTTACGCCCAATTCTTCGGCTGCGAGACGGCGGATGCCTTCGCGGTTCATGGTCAGCCAGGCGGCGTGGGCCGTAGGCGTTACATGGAAGCCTTCTTTTTCCAGTTTGACGAGGGTAGGAGTGGCAATTGCCTCCACTTCCGGAATGATGTGGTCGGGCTTTTCTTCGCGAATCACCTTTTCCAGCGTTTCGGCATCGAGCATGCTGAACACATGGCTGCGGTGAGCCACCTGCATGGCCGGCGCATTGGCATATTTGTCGCATGCCACCACTTCCACACCGTAGCGTTGCAGTTCGATGGCCACTTCTTTACCCAATTCACCGCTACCCAGAAGCAGCGCCTTTTTGCCGACCGGAGTCATTACAGAACCTATTTTAGTCATATTTACAGAGTTTTTATGTTAGACGAAACAAAGTTACAAAGAATATCCCAAAACTTTCTACTGGCGGCCAAAAAGTTGGATAAGGCGGTTGAATATCGGTGATGTTTTTACTGATTTTTTTGAGGTAAGTAGAATCCGCCGGGTAATTTTTTTTGTAAATTTGCTGTACATTCAGTAGTGATAAACACATAAAAATTAGGAAACCATGCTGGAGTTAAGAAAATACCTGGAATATGATTTTGCTACGCCGATGTCTGTTTCAAACATACTAGCAGATGTAGTTCGTAAGTATAAAAATTCAACAGATGCTTTTACGGAGTACGGAGGTGAAGAATATGGTTTTTGGAAAGACCGAGATTTTCGGTTTCTTGTTGTCAAACGGAAAAAACAACGTTTTAATATTTACGTCTCTGATGCGATGTTTTTCCCGAGTGTGATTTCGGCACGAGTTGGTGAACTTCGTGATTGTTATGATATAATTGGTAAAATACCTAAAAAACTACTTAAGCGATATCCAACAATGTATAAAGTGGGGACTAGGGCTAACAATGGATTTCCGGTGTTGGATTACTGTCAAAAAACCGTAGCTTTTCGATGGACTCAAAAATGGGAGTATTCTGCATCCGCTGATTTACCTCAAGAAATACTTAACAATATTTCTGATTTTGTTTCTTTAATATGTGATTTTATGGTTGAGTGGCGGGCTTTTAAGGCTTCCCGTTTCTATGTTCTCTTGCAAGAAATGATAAAGAAAAAGAAAGAATCGATGGCGGCAACAGGTGTTTTTCTTGGATTGTTGGCTATTGCTCGTGTTTGCTTGGGGGATTTAGATGCTTGTGATGGTTTGTTCGAAGGTGATACCGATGGCTTGCTATCGGCGGGTGATTTCGGTGGTGACATTAATTTTGATGGAATTTCGGATTCGGACATTTCTAATTTTTTTAATAATGATGTTAATTCTCCATCTGATGATGCTATTTCAAATGCTTTGACGAGTTCGGTCGACGGTAACAGTCTGGGAGATATGCTGGGAGCATCGTATGAGCCGAGTTTTGGCGGAAATCTTTATAACGAAAAGGCGCTTGATGTTCTTGAAGAATTGAAGGATAACAATATACCATTGCCTGACAGTGTTAATTTATCTTCAGACCGTTCGGATTATATTGTTCAAAGCTGTCCGGATGGGGGATTTTATTCGTGTGACAAGATTCTAATTAAGAATAACATAGATACAGCTTTGGAGAACGGAACAATCACAGAACAGGTAGCGGAAAGGCTTAAGGATAAGGTGACAGGTGCTTGATTCATAATTGCAAAAACAAACGAAAAATCGGACAGAAGAACAAAAAGCAGATAATAACTCCCTCACATTTATGTCCTCATGTCGGACTTTTTTTGACAGAACAAAAAGGGGTAGATGCCTGCGCATCTGCCCCTTTTCTTTATTGTTCACCGAAGGCATTTTTTATCTTGCCAGTGAGACAACAACTTCGCCTTCGTTTTCAGTGATGTTCAATTTACCTTCGCGGCCAAGCCAGCCAAGAGCAGCGTAAACTTCTTTTTCTTTCAGCTTGGTTACTTTTCTCAATTGTTTCAAATCCATAGACTCAACTGCGTCAAGTGCTGTCCACACTTTACCAGCCCATGAGCCAATAACTTCAACGTTCATACTTACTTTAATTGATTAATATATGTTTGTTTCGGGGCCAAAGTTACTAAAAATATTTAATTCTGCTTGAGAAAATTTATTATTTTTATGTTTTATAACATAAAAATTTTCTTTATTATATGGCGGTATTATTTAAACGGTTGATTATTAGTGGCGTAGACCAAATGCTTTAGATTCATGTATTATCGTGAAAGAAGAGGTCCGTTGCAAAAAAGGGCATATTATTCCCTTCAAACTGTGTTTTTCTGCTTAATTTTGTAACAGAAAACGCGAAACGAACGATATGAACGGACTTGTAGTAAAAAATACGGGCAGCTGGTATGTGGTCAAAACCGACGACAACCGCTTGGTGAATTGCAAAATCAAAGGGAACTTTCGGTTGAAAGGCATCCGCACTACCAATCCCGTATCGGTGGGCGACAAGGTGACAATAGCCGAGAATGCCGACGGGACGGCCTATATTACGGCTATCGAACCGCGTACCAACTACATTATCCGGCGCGCTTCCAACCTGTCGAAGGAGTCGCATATCATTGCTTCCAATCTCGATCAGGCGTTTCTTGTCATTTCGCTGGTCAACCCTCTGACGGCCACTGTGTTTATCGACCGTTTTCTTGCCACTGCCGAGGCTTATCGGGTGCCGGCGGTGCTGGTCATCAACAAAATAGACCTGCTCGACGAAGAAGGCCGTGAATATTGTGATGCGTTGCGCTATCTGTATGAGTCGATAGGCTACCGTGTGGTGGAGGTATCGGCTGAAAAAGGGGTGGGTATTGACGAGCTACGTTCCATGCTGTCGGGAAAAGTGACGTTGCTTTCCGGAAATTCCGGTGTGGGCAAGTCGACGCTTATCAACCGTCTGATACCCGGAATGGAGGTCAAAACTGCCAGTGTTTCGTCGGTTCACCATACGGGCATGCACACCACCACATTCTCCGAAATGTATCCGCTGCCCGACGGCGACGGATATATCATCGACACTCCGGGGGTGAAGGGGTTCGGAACGATTGATTTCAACATCGAGGAAGTGGCACACTATTTCCCCGAAATCTTCAAAGAATCAGCCCATTGCCGCTACAACAACTGTACGCACATCCACGAGCCCGGCTGTGCTGTGAAAAAGGCGTTGGAGGAACACCGCATCAGCGAGTCGCGCTATACCAGCTATTTGAGCATTCTGGAGGATAACGCCGAAGACAAATATCGCAAGCCATTCTAAGGGCGACAACATTCAGTGAAAATCGCTATAACACATAACACTAAAATCTAATCAATATGAAATTCTTTATCGACACAGCCAATCTTGAACAGATTCGTCAGGCTCAGAACATGGGTATTCTTGACGGAGTGACAACCAATCCGAGCCTTATGGCTAAGGAAGGAGTCAAGGGAAAAGAGCAGATTTTCAACCACTATCGTCAGATTTGCAGCATTGTGGACGGACCGGTGAGCGCCGAAGTCTTTGCCACCGACTATGAGGGAATGATTCGCGAAGGCGAGGAACTGGCATTCATCGACCCGAAAATCACGGTGAAACTTCCCTGCACGAAAGACGGTATCCGCGCTGTGAAATATTTCTCGTCGAAAAACATTCCTACCAACTGTACGCTTGTCTTCTCCGTAGGTCAGGCGTTGCTGGCAGCCAAGGCGGGTGCCACTTATGTAAGCCCGTTCATCGGCCGTCTTGACGACATTTCCGAGGATGGAATAGCCATGGTGGCGCAGATTGTGAAAGTGTTCCGCACGTACGGCTTCAAGACACAGGTACTGGCGG
>URMA01000054.1 GCA_900548875.1 uncultured Porphyromonadaceae bacterium
AGACTGTCTAAAATTTATGCTTGATTGAAAATCCCTCAGATTTTTACGTTGACCCCTTTCTTCCTGTTTAGGCTGTCTAAAATTTATGCTTGATTGAAAATCCCTCAGATTTTTACGTTGACCCCAGACACACCCTAACATATCCAGACTACCCCACAAACAAAAAAGCCTAACAACCAGCTTTGCTAATTATTAGGCTTAAAGTTGTCCAGGAAGGACTCGAACCCTCACAGGCGGAACCAGAATCCGAAGTGCTACCATTACACCACTGGACAATTGCTTTTTGAACACTGCAAAGGTAGTGCATGTTTTTTAATTGTGCAACTGTTTGCGCTATTTTTTAATAAAAAACTCCACTTTTTTTCGTTATATTTCGATTAGCCTCTAATTATCAAACGATTGCAAAAACGTGGAATTTTTCCATGCCAACATCTTGAGCTATATACAATTCTTACGATTATAGTAATTTCCCTATTAATGCCAAAACGCCCACTTCTATATACCGATTTATCCCGAAAAAATCCGATCCACTGCGAACAAAATCCCTTAGTCAGGCATTATAATTACAAACGAGCAAACCTGAACGAGTATATGATTAACAAAGATGTCATACAATTTCTATATAAAAAGGCCAAGCATCCTACAAAAGAATTCAACAAGGAGTTTCTTGACGCTGTAAGTGAGAAATGCGGAAAGTTTCATCATGTCAAATTCACCGATGAATATATGATCATTGATGACCTTGACACACAAAATCCATTCCGCAACATCCGACTTTCATGTATCAGAAGAATTGAAGAAATTGGCGAATATGTCGCGGTTGTGCTTAATTCATGTATAATCCTATTTAATAACCATACAGGGAAAATAAGCATCAACCTCCGCAATTCCATTGGGAACAAGTCTTGTACAACGAACCCATTCAAAAGACTTTTTTCACTATTCCAAAAATCATGACAAGACAAAAAGAAAGCACCCCGAAAATTTTTTCAAGGTGCTTTCTTTTATATATAGCCTTAACTGTCGTTATTTCACTTGAGAGCCAGGAACCACCGGACCCGTCGGACCGACAACTACCAATTTCCCGTCGGGATTTTCAGCAGAAAGAATCATACCTTCCGACATAATTCCCTTTAATTTTCTCGGCTCAAAATTAGCGACGAAACAAACCTGCTTGCCGACCAAATCCTCCGGTTTATAATACTTAGCTATACCCGAAACAATTGTACGGCCTCCCATTCCATCGTCAATCTTAAATTGCAGCAATTTATCGGCTTTCGGCACTTTCGTACATTCCAGAACAGTTCCGACACGGATATCCATCTTCAAGAAATCCTCAAAAGCGACATTTTCAGCCACAGGAGCCGGCTTGAAATTCTTCAATTCATTTGCCTTTTTCGTATCGTGCAACTTCTTTACCTGCGCTTCAATTACATCGTCGTCGATTTTTTCGAACAACAATTCAGGTTTCTTGATAACAGTACCGGAAGCAATAATGTCGACAGCGCCCAAACGATTCCAGTCGCATTTTTCCATGCAAAGCATATCGCGCAACTTAGCGGACATAAACGGCAAGAACGGTTCGAAAGCGATTGCCAGATTGGCTGTAATCTGCAAGGCAACGTACATAATTGTATTGACACGTTCCATGTCGGTCTTAGCCAACTTCCAAGGCTCCGTATCTGCCAAATATTTGTTACCGATACGAGCCAAGTTCATAGCCTCCTTCAACGCATCACGGAAACGGAATGTTTCAAGATATTGTTCCAGACTATGCTTCACGTCGGCAAACTCCTTCATTGTTTCCTTGTCATAGTCGGTCAATTCACCCATCGCCGGAACAACACCTTGATAATACTTATGAGTAAGCACCATCGTACGGTTTACGAAATTACCGAGAATAGC
Organism: uncultured Porphyromonadaceae bacterium; assembly: GCA_900548875.1. GTDB lineage: Bacteria > Bacteroidota > Bacteroidia > Bacteroidales > Muribaculaceae > Limisoma. The sequence goes on from URMA01000054.1 coordinate 1,906, forward strand.
CACCAATTCATTATTGTTGCGAGCTTGGAAATCTTTCCATGTGAAGTCATTGTCCTTAGTTTCCGGCGCATTTGCCGTAAGAACATAACGCAACACATCCTGCTTGCCTTCAAAGTCACGCAGATATTCGTGCAACCATACCGCCCAATTGCGGGAAGTGGAAATCTTGTCGCCCTCCAGATTCAGGAATTCGTTGGCAGGAACATTTTCAGGCAACTGATAAGAACCTTCAGCCATCAGCATTGCCGGGAAAATGATGCAATGGAACACAATATTGTCCTTACCGATAAAGTTGATGATACGCGTATCGTCGCGTTTCCAATAATCTTCCCAAGTATCCGGAAGCAATTCCTTTGTATTTGAAATGTATCCGATAGGAGCGTCAAACCATACATAAAGCACTTTGCCCTCTGCGCCTTCCACAGGAACAGGTACACCCCAATCCAAATCGCGGCTTACGGCACGAGGCTGCAACCCCATATCGAGCCATGACTTGCACTGCCCGTAAACATTCGGTTTCCATTCCTTATGATCTTCGAGAATCCATTTACGCAATTTCGGTTCCCACTTGTCGAGCGGAAGATACCAGTGCTTTGTCTCCTTCAGCACCGGACGGTTGCCTGTAATAGCCGATTTCGGATCAATCAAGTCCGTGGCATTCAACGACGAGCCACAAGCTTCGCACTGGTCACCATAAGCGTGTTCATTCTTACAATGAGGGCAAGTACCAACGATATAGCGGTCAGCAAGGAATTGGTTAGCCTCTTCATCATAGTATTGCATCGAAGTTTTTTCAATAAACTCTCCCTTGTCATACAACTTACGGAAAAAGTCGCTTGCCATCTTCTCATGGATTTTCGATGTAGTGCGCGAATAGATATCAAATGAAATACCAAATTCTTCAAATGAATCCTTGATAATCTTATGATAACGGTCGACGATATCCTGCGGAGTCACACCTTCAGCCTTAGCCTTGATAGTAATGGGCACTCCATGTTCATCCGACCCACCAATCATAATCACATCCTCACCCTTTAGCCGCAGATAGCGCGTGTAGATATCGGCAGGCACATAAACACCTGCAAGGTGTCCGATGTGGACAGGTCCGTTAGCATACGGCAACGCCGTAGTCACGAGTGTACGTTTAAACTTTTTCTCCATATTCTAATGTAATTCTTTTCCTGTAAAACGGCTTTGCGGCAGCCCGCTAAAGCCACCGCAAAGTTAATATAATTTGAAGCGAAACCCAAATCAGCATGAGGATATTGCATGCAGAAGACAAAAAACGCATTCTACAGCATCCTCAACACTTCCCTTGAATCCTCTCTCCTACAACATAAATTTGACTTGTTGTACACTTCCCTTTTCAGAAACAACAGTCACAACATACATGCCAGATGTGAGATTATCCAACGAAACCGAACAATTCGTAACGCCATCAAATCTACTTGAGCAACACAACTGCCCCAACATGTTGTAAACTGCAACATATTTTATTCCCGTTCCACTTGAAATCTGTAAAGTACTGCCCTCTACATTCACATCAGCACTTAACAACTCACAAAAGCCGACATTGGCATCACCGCCAACAACCGCAGGAGCGCTTTCGTAATACCCGGTATCAAACGCCGTTACAGCAATTGTATATTCTTTATCAGTAGGAACTTCAAATTCAAAAGTATTTCCAAGCACAACATATCCTACATTGTTTTTAGGGTCACTGATGTCTACCGTTTTCCCCTCCTGTGCATATACACTATAATATCTTATCTCCGTACCCAAATTGTCAAGTTCCGGAGAATCCCATGAAATAGAGTATACATTTCCTTCCTTTTTATCAACAGTCAAATTTTTCGGTGCATTCGGCGTTGTCACCCCGTTATACTCCATTGTCGGAATATGGGCGGGATATTTAAAATAGTCGTCTTTCAAAGCCGCATAAAGTTTCTCTATTTCTCCATTGGCTGACCCTGTACCTACAATGTGGTCGGTTCGGAAAAAACTAACCCCTTGAGTACCTTTTTGCCGAGCCTTTTCAATCTGGTCTGTAATCACTGTGTATTTCCATTTATTGCTGTCTGCCATCTTATACGCAGCAAGTCCAATAACAAGCTGGCGGGAATTTGCATTTTGAATCCATACATCCATATTTTCCGAAAAGCCGGCAGATTCCGTCCAATACATCTGCGGAATCAACAAATCGTGTTTTTCTTTCTGCATCCAGTCACAAGCATCTTGAAATACATCTCCATAAGCCTCCAAATTTCCACGATTTCCCACATTTTTATACGTTCCAATCGGTGCGGCACCCAACTTCATCGTCGGCTTATGCCCTTTTATCATATCATAAAGTTCATAAACAAACTGATTGATATTATTTCTACGCCAGTCATCTTTCGCCAGTCCATCAGGATTGTATTTGGCAAACGATTCATCATCCGGAAATGAAGATTCAGGATATCGACAATAATCCAAATTAATACCATCAAAATTGGTGGTTGTCACTAATTCTTCATATAAATCCAACAAATACTCACGAACTTCAGGCAAAGCAGGATCCAAATAATAAGAGTTATCACCTGCCAATACACACCATTCCGGATTTGTATTAATCACATGCCGGTGATTTGAATTTGATGATTCATAACCATCTGCATTCGTTTTTGACCCTATACGATACGGAACTACCCCGGCATGAACCTCCAATCCTCTTTTATGGCATTCCTCCACCACAAAATCACAAATATTATAATCTGGAGCTACACCGTATTTCCCGGTTATCACCTTTGACCAAGGCTGAATTTCCGATTCCCAAAGCACATCTCCAAGACACTGAACCTGGAAAATTACAGTATTAAAATGAGCTGCCTGCAATTTATCCAACATTTCGATCATCAAATCTTGTGCAGCACTACCCGAATATTTAGCCTGAGGCCAATCCAGACCGTAATTTGTTGCTAACCATACAGCCCGAACTTCTCTCTTAGGCTGCGCGACCAAAAATTGCACACCAACACACAAGAATAGTAAGGTAAATAATGTTTTTCTCATAATATTACATAATTAAAAATCCCAAAAATCACAAATAAAAAAATCACTTCCTTTCAACCCTGTCAATTGATTGACAGCTACAAATATAATTAATTGATTTATCAAAAACAAGTCAGGGGCAATTTTTAAAATCGCCCCTGACTATGACATAATATTTTACACAAATACGCTATACAAACAGCGTTCCCACCTGATATACAATAAATGCAAGCAACCAGGCGACAAACGTATTATAGCACAATGTAAATGCACCATATTTCCAGCTTTCTGTTTCTTTAACGACAGCTGTCACCGTTGCAATACACGGTACATAGAGCAGCACAAATATCAAGAAACAAGCACTTACCAACGGAGTGAAATCCGGTCTGCCGGTTTTAGGGTTCGGCTGTTGGATTCTCTCAGAAAGAGCCGTATCTTCAGAATCTGCATCGCCATTGTACAACACACCGAGCGTAGAAACGACCGTTTCCTTCGCAACCGTACCCGACAACAGCGAAACAGTCATTTTCCAATTGAAACCAAGCGGTTCAAAAATCGGAGATATGAATTTACCGATATGGCCGAGATATGAATTTTCAGTAGCCGAAACCGTTGCCGCATCGACATTCTCGATATGTTCCTGAAGCAGTTCTGTCTGCGTTTGGGCAATTTGCTCCTTCGATGGGCGCGGGAAATAGCTCAATGCCCAAATTATCAGACTGGCTACCAGAATTACGCCTCCCATTTTGTGCAAATATTGTTTGCCTTTCGCCCACATGTGACGCATGGTTGCCTTCATGGTAGGTATGCGGTAAGGCGGCAATTCCATTACAAACGGAGTTTCATCCTTCTTAAAATAGAATTTTCTCATCAGTTTTGCCGTCACAACCGCCACGACTATACCCAATGTGTAAAGTCCCAACAATGCAAGACTCGCATGTTCCGGGAAAAATGCACCGACCAGCAACAAGTATATCGGTAAACGTGCACCACATGACATGAACGGAGTTATAAGAATGGTTATCAACCGGCTCGACTTACTTTCGATTGTACGCGTTGCAATAATCGCCGGGACATTACAACCGAAACCCATCACCATCGGAATAAATGATTTTCCGTGAAGGCCAATCTTGTGCATCACCTTATCCATAATGAAAGCCGCCCTTGCCATATAGCCGGAATCCTCCATAAACGAAATAAAGGCATAAAGAATCAAGATATTCGGAAGGAATACTATCACACCTCCCACACCACCGATGATTCCATCGACAATCATATCCTTTATCGGTCCGGCAGGCATGTAGGTGCTGACCATATCGCCAATCCATCTCACAATCGAATCAATCCAGTCCATTGGATACTGACCGATTTCAAAAGTGGCCCAAAACATCAGCCACATGATAAAGAAGAAAATCGGGAATCCGAACAAACGGCTTGTCACAATTGAATCAATCACAGACGTCGACTTGGCTTCTTCCTTCTCGGTTGTCGACATGGTTTCACGCAACGCTCCGGAAACGAATCCGTATTTGGAACTTGCAATCGTTGCGGCAATATCTTCTTTATGAATTTCCTCTATCCGACTTACCAAACGGTCGCGCAACGCCTGCAAACGGTCAAAGTCGGGAAAGACTTTCAGCATTGACACCACTTCCTTGTCGTTTTCAAGAAACTTGATGGACAGATAACGTGCCGAAAACTGCTGATACAAATTAGTTTCTTTCTTCAGTTCGGTCTGAATTTCCTTTACGGCTTCTTCAATGTCTTTGGAAAAGCCAATATGTACGTGGCGCACCACTTCATTTCTTCCCTCATAAACTTCGATAATGGTGTCAAACAGCTCGTTGATACCGCGTCCCGTCTTGGAAACGGTAGGCACCATCGGCACACCAATCATCCGCGCCAGACTTTCGTAATCAAATTCCACCTTACTCTTCTCGAGTTCATCATACATATTGAGAGCGATGACCATACTCCGGTCCATATCTATCAATTCAGTAGTCAGATAAAGGTTGCGTTCGAGGTTGGAAGCATCCACCACATTTATCACCACATCCGGCACTTCGTCACGCAAATAGCGGCGCACATACAGTTCTTCAGGAGAATAGGCCGAAAGCGAATACGTACCCGGCAGGTCAACAATATTAAACTGATAACCTTTATAATCCATTTTGCCGGTTTTCGCATCAACCGTCACACCGCTATAGTTTCCGACATGCTCCTTCGCACCGGAAGCCCAATTGAACATGGAAGTCTTGCCACAATTAGGATTTCCTATCAGTGCGACGTTGATAGTGCGGCGTTCACGGTCGAATGTATTGATAAAAGAACCGTCGTCCTCCCGAATGAAAGCCACATCCTCCGTAACGAAATCAGGAGCGGCATCTTCACGAACCACCTCTATCAAATCGGCTTCAGCACGACGAAGTGATATTTCATAATCCAGAATCTTATATTTTATCGGGTCGTGGAGAGGTGCATTCAATTCCACAAGAATTTTTTTACCCTTCACAAACCCCATCTCCATCACACGCTTTCGAAACGAACCGTGTCCGAGAATCTTCACAATAACACCGGTTTCTCCGGTTTTCAAATCTGACAATCTCATAAATATCCGTTTTTCTGGTGCAAAGATGGGGATATATGCTTTTTTATGAAAATTTTTTGGACACTTTATTTATAATCAGTCCAAATAATAACATATTTTAATATATCTGTTCCCGAATGACTTTTCCGGATGAAGTTTCCCGGAAAACGGGAAAACATACGATATCTTTGGGAACTGAAAATGTGGGAAGTACAGATTTTAGCGTTTGAAGCAATGAACTCTTTTCACTCTCACACAAAGGTTTGCTTTCGAGCACTAGCACCACTTCACTCCCCCACTTTTCGGACGGCCGCGCGGCGATATAATAACGGCAATGTATCTTGGAAGCAATCTGTTTTTCTATGTCTTCCGGAAAGACTTTAATGCCACCGGTATTAATCACATTGTCGTACCGGCCAATCCAACGAAATTCCTGTTCCGACAACAGTTCAACCACGTCATTTGTCGTCAGCGAGGGAAAAGAGAATTGCGGCGTATGAACCACCAGACAGCCCCTATCGTCCACCGAAAATGTAACCGGAGGCAATGCCCTGTAAGGCCGGACATCGGCACTCAGACGTGAAAGCGCCACATGGGAGCAGGTTTCCGTCATGCCGTACGTAGAATATGCCTCAACATCAAAACGGGCAAGGTCACAGCGCAGAAGGTCGGAAACGGCACCACCCCCGACTATCAAATTCTTCACAAAACGGAAACGCGCCGGATGACCGACCAAAGCCTGTGCCTGTGAAGGGACAACGGCCACCAAATCAAAAGGCTCTCCCGCATATGCAGCCAACGGATTGTTAGAAGGCTTTTCTTCTACAATTTCTCCCCCGGCTTCCACCGCACGGACTATCATCATTTTGCCGGCGATATAATCCGGCGAAAGACATAAGAAAAAACGGCTACCTACGCCTAGGTTAAAAAAACGGTTAGTCAGCCGTGCCGACTGCACCATATCCGCTTTCAGCAATTTAATTTCCTTAGGCTTGCCAGTTGAACCCGACGTATGTCCAATCACATAATCGCACGAAGAGTCAAGCCAAGCCTCTACAAATGCCGACAATGCCGGGGATGCCACTGCTCTGACTTCCCCGACATTGCAACAGGTCTTACCATTTATCTTTATCGGTTTCATTCCACAGTTTTCCAATCTAAATCGGGAATATTCCACGACTTTTGCGGATCAAAGCGCAACACTTCACCCACCTGAACCAACGGTGAGTCAAAATTATTGACAAACAAAGCCCCCGTGCCCAGTCCCTGCGGCATCGCAGCTCCCATCTGTGCCGTCCATTGCGCAATGGCATTCAGTCCGACATTCGACTCCAAGGCAGAAGTTATCCATCCGCCTACACCGCGGAAAGAAGCCTGACGCATCCATTCCGCAGAGCCGGAAAAGCCGCCAACCAGCGACGGTTTCAAAATAATATATTTAGGCTTCAATGCTTCCAGCATTTCGCCCATTTTTTGCGGTTCAACAATGCCTATCAATTCCTCATCGAGGGCAATATCAATCGGAGATTCACCGCACACGCGGCGCATCAGCTCCCACTGTCCGGCTTTCACCGGCTGTTCGATGGAATGAATGCCATAGCGTGCGAAACCCTCGAGACGGTTCATCACATTGTCGGCCGTAAAACCGCCGTTGGCATCCAAACGAATCGTCAGCACCTCCGGCGGAAACACCTTCCGGATATGCTTCACCAGTTCCAGTTCACTTTCATAATCGATAGCGCCAACTTTCAGCTTGATGGTAGTGAATCCTGCCTTGATTTTATCGTCGATGCGTTTCAGCATTTCCTCCTTCGTTCCCATCCATACCAGTCCGTTGATAGGAATTTCGGCATTTCCTTCTGTAAAATCAGAAGGAAACGGTATGCGGCGACAACCGTTTGAAAAGTCATAAATGGCTGTTTCCAATCCAAACTTAATGGAAGGAAATTGCGACAAGTCCGACATCTCGTCGCGGCCGATATTGGCACACACTTCACGAAGACATTCCTCATAGTTCGGCACATCGTCCATCGACAATCCACGGAACACGGCACATTCGCCCAATCCGTAATGTCCGGGAAACTCTTCATCCTCCAGTTTCAGAAAATAGGTTTCCTTTTCAAGCAGCGTTCCGCGCGAAGTACCAGCCGGCTGCTTGAATTTCAGTACATACCTGCAATATGACGCCTTCATATTCTAACCTGGGAATTTCGGGAATTGCTGGAAATTAGGCTCACGTTTTTCCAAGAAAGCATTCTTGCCTTCCTGCGCCTCTTCCATCAGATAATACATCAGCGTTGCATCACCGGCAAATTCCATCAAACCCCGCTGACCGTCGAGTTCGGCATTCAAGGCACGTTTAATCATGCGGATAGCCATCGGGCTGCGTTTGAGAATCGTTTCACACCATTCCACGGTTTCATCCTCCAGGCGTTCGAACGGCACAACCTTATTGACCATTCCCATTTCTTCCGCTTCCTTCGCTGTGTACTGACGGCAAAGGAACCAAATTTCACGCGCCTTTTTCTGCCCTACGCAACGTGCAAGATAAGAAGAGCCGAAGCCTGCGTCGAAACTGCCCACTTTCGGACCCGTCTGGCCGAAACGTGCGTTTTCGCTGGCAATTGTCAAGTCGCATACCACATGCAGCACATGACCGCCACCGATGGCATAGCCGTTGACCATGGCAATTACCGGCTTCGGAATCGAACGGATAGCCTTGTGCAAATCCAACACGTTCAAACGCGGCACACCGTTCTCATCAATATATCCGCCAATGCCCTTCACTTTTTGGTCGCCACCCGAACAGAATGCCTTGTCGCCTATACCAGTAAGAATGATTACGCCAATATCGGCACGCTCGCGGCAAATAGCCATTGCATCCAGCATTTCCTTGTTTGTCTGCGGACGGAAGGCATTATAGACTTCCGGACGGTTGATGGTAATTTTGGCAATGCCTCCATACTGTTCAAAAAGGATATCCGTATATTCCTTAATGGGAGTCCAAACTCTGTTGCTCATAGTTATATCGTTTTATTGTTTTTGATTTTTCCTGCTAAAATAGTTTCTCAACACCGACGCACTGACACTGTTATCCGTCTTTATTGCCAAGATGGCTGCCTGTTCATCCTCTCTGAAAAAGTCGGCAAGTGCCGTTTCCAACGATGCCTCACAGTCAGCCTCAAAGTAGGCGAAACCGAAAGCTGCCGCATAGCGGTCGACAGGAATGTCGCGGTGTACCTCAAAATACCGGTCAAGTTCCGGCAACGACGATGTACTTTTGATAAAACGGAAAATACCTCCACCGCCGTTACACATCACGATAATCTTGAACCGCGGTGCGTTATATTGCGAAGCCAGTCCCGACAAATCGTAAGAGAAACTCATGTCGCCGGTAATCAGCAATGTCGTTCCTTCATAGGCAAGCGATGCGCCCAAAGCCGTTGACGTCGAACCGTCGATGCCCGACACCCCGCGGTTACAGTTGTTTCGCTGGGTCAACACGTCGCCGAACAGTTGTGCATAGCGTATCGTCGTGCCGTTTGACAGCTGTACGTGCCAATCCGAAGGAATTTTTGGCAAAATTACAGAAAAAGCTTTCAAGTCGCTCCATCCGATAGAAGAAAGATAAGCATTATGCCGTTCTATCCCCGCTTTTTCAAGTTTTTTCCACGCCTGGGCAAAACCATTATCGCATACAGACTCAGCCCGACAGTAAGCATCTGCAAACTGACGGAAAAAAGCTCCGGGTTCCGTAATAATGCGCGTAGTGAGTGTTTTCATGCAGTCAACCGTTGTGTCGGTCATACCCACATACCATTGCCGTGCGGCCTTGTTAGTCCGCAAAAAAGCCTTCACAATGCGCGAAATAATGGCACCGCCCATCACAATCAACAAATCGGGCACATACTCTGCCCCACCCCCTTTGGGCATGGCAAGCAACGTGCGATCGATAGCACGGATCATGCCTTTCCCTGAAATATTGGAGATTGTTTCGCACAGCACCGCCACATTCGGCAGCGAAGACAAGCGTTGCAAAGCCTCGGACAAATCCCGGTTCGGAGTGTGGAAGCCGGCAATTACCAGAATTTTCTTGCCATTGGCTTCTTCAACCAAAGAATTGACATCGGCTGCTGCCAGTTCCTTCGAAGGCGTCAGCATACTGATTTTCCGCGACGGTCCTGAATAGGCAGCCATGTTTGTCAGCGGCTCGTCGAGCTGCACATTGATATGCACCGGAGAGCGACGTCCCGACAGTGCCTCCATCATTGCGTCGTTCACGACACGGTTCACATACCAGCGTGCGGTATCGTCGTCGCAGCGTGCCGGCAAATCATAGCTTTTCTTCACGAACTGCGCCAATGCCTCAAACTGACGGATAGTCTGGCTGTCATCCTGGTCAATCCATTCCTTCGGCCGGTCGGCAGAAACTACAATCAAAGGCAACTGCTGATAGTAGGCTTCAGCGACAGCAGGAGCATAATTCAACAACGCCGTACCCGACGTACAAACTATCGCCACCGGTTCTCCGGTTTGTTGTGCAATGCCCAATGCCGAGAAAGCGGCACTCCGCTCGTCGACAATGACAAATTTCTCTATATCATCCCTCCGGGCAATGGCTACCAACAACGGAGCATTACGCGAGCCAGGCGACAGCACCACCCGTTTCACTCCATGTGCAGCAAGCACATCCACTAAAATCGTACACGCTTCTTTATCAGTTGTTTCCATTTTCTTTTGTTTTTTTCAGTTTCTCCAAACGGATGCGACGTGTCCAACCCCGTAACCACGAAGGAATAACCAGCACCCCGATCATCAAATATATATAATAACTGACAAAACGCCAACACAAAGCCATAATTACAGCTAAAGAAGTGTTGGCTATCATGTCACCGTAATATTTCGTGAAAATCCATTCACTTAGACCGCTACCTCCGGGAGTCGGCGAAATCGTCAGCACAACCCACACCACCAACTGACGCAGTAGTACCAGCAGCTGATCGGCATCGACGGCGAAAGCCAAAAACAAAGCATTCACCACCAGATAGCGCGAAAGCCAGGAGAGTGCCGTTGCAAAAAAAGCCCGAATCCACCACCATAATTTCTTATGTTTCAATTCGGCTGACGTTGCAATAAAATTATCACCCATTTCCAATGCGTCATTTTTCCACTTTCTCAGGAATTTCAATGAAAACACTTTGCGAAACAGAGCCTTCATAAACTGCGGCTTCACAAAAAGCCCTACGAAAAGGACAAGTGTCCACAATACGAGTCCGGCATAGACAAGCCAAAATGTAAACCGCAGAGTTTGAGCAAATTTCAAATCAGTCGAGGCAAACAATTCCTCAAACGGAATAAGCATCATCCCGACAGGACATGCCAACACGAAAAAGAGTTCGTCGAGAAACAGCGTTGTCATCATGATTGTCGTCGCCCGCCCCAACAGCAGACCTTCACCTTTAAGATAAATCATTCCAAAACTGCTGCCTCCGACAGTGGAAGGCGTAACGGCCGAGGTAAACTCGCAAAGCATGTTAACCCGCAAAGCCTGCCCCCAAGTGATATCATGACCGGTTAAAGAGCGAAAACGCCACGTCAGTCCGAAATCGCGCCCCATCATACACAGCCAGGCCAATGCAAAATAAAATATCGACTGATTGGTTATTTTTATCAGCGACACGTCAAAATCCTTGTATTCCGAAAAGAACATGATTCCAATCACAATCAGTCCAAGCAGCACAGGGAATATTACATATCCGGGACGCATGAGTCCCTTTGCTTTCCGCAAATCAGAATATTCTATCCTTTTGTCACGCTTTCTATACTGTTTATCCATCCTATCAATTTTCCACATTCAAAGTTTAGAAAGTACAAATATAGCGAAAGGCGAGAGCAAAAGGTCAAACTTGCTTGAACATTTTGCCAAGCCGCATCCTATATTTTGTAAATATAGCGAAAGTCGAAGGCAGAAAACCAAACTTGTTTGAGTTTTATGCTAAGACGTATCCTATATTCTGCAAATATAGCGAAAGCCAAGCTGAGAATAAAATCTTGTCACACGTTTCACATATTTTTCATTCAGTAGTTTCAGCGTTTTCAAATTTTTTTAAAATGACTTTATCAAGTATCTCCGACGAAGAGATACAGAAGAGAAACAATCAAAGTGTATTGATACAAAAAAGCCTCCAGAAGTTGTTTCCGGAGGCTTTGCAATATCAGAGTTCTTTTAAATATTCCCAAACGGGAGATTTCCTATTATCATTCGTTTTTCAACATCTCTTTCAGCCGGTCAATAGCTTTGCCCGGATCTTTTTCCTCTTCCAACAGCGAAACAAACTTGCTTCCAATGATACATCCGGCGGCATGGGCAGCAGCTGCTTCATACGTATTCTTATTGGAAATGCCGAAACCAATCATGCGGGGATTCCGCAAATTCATCTGTTCAATACGCTGGAAATATGCCTGTTTCTGTGCGTTGAATTCTTTCTGCGCACCGGTTACGGCTGCCGACGAAACCATGTAGATGAATCCGTTGGTATGCTCATCAATCTGACGGATACGTTCTTCACTCGTTTCCGGTGTGATAAGCATAATGACATGGATTCCGTATTTGTCGGCAACAGGACGGTATTCATTCATATAATCCTTAAACGGCAGGTCAGGAATAATAACACCGTCAATGCCGCATTCCTGACATTTCCGACAAAAGTTTTCAAATCCATACTGCATGATAGGATTCAGATAACCCATCAGCACCAATGGCATTTGCACTTCGGGACGAATATGTTCCAATTGGCTGAATAGTTTGCGGAGTGTCATGCCATTGCGCAGAGCCTGAGTGGCCGCATGCTGAATGACAGGACCGTCGGCCATAGGATCACTGAACGGGATACCGATTTCTATCATCTGTACGCCTTTTTGTTCCAACGTACGGATAACGTCGGCCGTACCTTCCAAAGTAGGAGTACCGGCACAGAAATAAATGGATAGCACATGGTCTTTGTGTGTATGGAATAATTGGTCTATTCGATTCATAGTTGCTAAATTTTTAAAAGTCGTACTTGTTTTGTTTGAATGCAGAAATAAAAGCGGAGAGCGACAAGGCGTCCTTCACGCCCGGAGCCCGCTCGAAGCCACTGTTCAGGTCAATGCCCATCCAGTAGGGATGACGAAATTCCGCCAAAGCCCCCAAGCTGTCAGGATTAAGACCGCCACTGAGAAGAAACGGTACAGGACCTTTGTAGTGAGTCAGCAGCTCCCAGTCGAAAGTTTCTCCCGATCCGCCGTATCCCTGACAGGGCGTGTCGAACAGGAAATAATCGCAATAAGGCGCATACTCGTCAATTGCCCGTAAATCATCCGCTGACTTTAAGGAGAAAGCCTTGATGACTTTAACGCCCGTTTGTCGGAAAGTTCGGCAAAATTCCGGCGATTCCTTACCGTGAAGCTGCACCATATCCAACTGCCAGTCGGTAACTCTTTCCTGAATATGCGGCAGGGAAACATTGACGAACACCCCTACTTTCTTCATGGACGCAGGAAGATATTCCGGTGTTCCCTCCACATAACGCGGCGAACGGTCGTAGTCAATAAATCCCATCCAGTCGGCTCCGGTTTGTTCTACCTGACGGATATTGTCCGCCTCTCTCATGCCACAAACTTTTACTATCATAAGACAACTGCATGAAGAAAATCCGACAAAGCCTGTTCAGGCGAAGACGTTTTCATAAACCGCTCTCCCATCAGGAAGCCACTGAATCCGGCTTTCCGCAACTGCCGGATGGTTTCCGGTTGCGAAATTCCGCTTTCCGACACCCATAAATATTCTTTCGGAAGTTTCTGTGCCAGGCGGAAGGAATTCTCGACATCCGTGTGGAAAGTGCCCAAATTTCGGTTGTTGACGCCCAGCAAGTCCACATTTTCATGCAGGTAGTCAAGTTCCTTTTCAGCATGAATTTCCAACAGCACTTCCATTTGCAACTGATGGGCCAGTTTCCCAAAACTTTTGCATTCCTCAACGGTCAGAGCCGCGGCAATCAGCAGCACGACATCTGCCCCGACCAGTTTTGCCTGAAACAGCTGGTACGGGCTGACAATGAAATCTTTCCGCAGTACCGGGAGCTGTATCAGCGGGCGAACAGCATGCAAATCATCCAAAGTCCCGCCAAAAAACTCTTGATCGGTCAGCACCGAAATGCCGGAAGCTCCGGCTCGTTCATAACCGGGAACAATGACTGCCGGGTCGGCCTCCTGGGCAATCCACCCCTTTGACGGAGAGCGCCGCTTGAATTCAGCAATAATGCCTGTCGGAGAATCAGCCAACGACTGCCTCATGCTTCTTGAGGGACGAAGCGTATCCAATTGCCTGATCAAGGAGTCAAGAGGTACCGCTTCTTCCTGACGGGCAAGCTCAATACGCTTGTGAGCGACAATAGTCTGTAGAATATCAGTAGCCATCATTCATTATTGGTTAAGAGTGAGGAATTTATGGAATGTTGACAAGGCTTTCTGACTTTCAAGGGAATCTTTTGCCAATGCCACACATTCTTCAATCGTTTTCTGTGGTTCCAAAGCCTGAATGGCAAACGAAGCGTTAATCAACACACAGTCGGTCTGCGCCTTGCTGCCTTCATTATTCAACACGCGATAAAATATTGCAGCGGCATCTTCAGGCGTTTTCCCACCGTAAAGTTCTTCCTGACGCGCCATCGAAAAGCCCAAATCAGAAGGGCGGTAAATAGTCTCGTAGCGATTTGTCATTACTTTAAACTCGTCCGTCAGCGAAATTTCATCGTATCCGTCCAAGTTGTTGACTACGGCAAACTGCAATCCAAGCTTTTGCAGCGTATTGGTGTAGAGCCGCATTTGCGGAAGGTCGGCCACACCCAACAACTGGCAGGAAGGATGGCAAGGATTGACCAACGGGCCCAGCAAATTGAACAACGTACGCACACCCAACGCCTTTCTGACTGGAGCTACGGTTTTCAAAGCCGGATGGAAAAAAGGTGCGTGCAGGTAAGCCATACCGCACTGCTCGATGGAACGCTTCAGCTTGTCCTGATTATTGGTGAATTTCACCCCGTAGTGTTCCATGACGTTGCTGGCCCCGCTCACCGAAGTCGCGCCGTAATTTCCATGTTTGGCAACCCGATAACCGGCTCCGGCTACCACAAAGCAGGCACATGTGGAAATGTTGAACGTGTTCTTTCCGTCGCCACCGGTTCCGACAATGTCAATCGGATGAAATTCATGCAGGTCGATTGGAACACAAGCCTGAAGCAAGGCATCCCGAAAACCGGCCAGTTCATCCACCGTGACACCCCGCATTTGGAACGCCGCCAATAAAGCTGCAATTTGCGCTTCATTCATTTCGCCACCGGTCATTTTCAACATCAGTGTGCAGGCTTCCCCGCGCGTCAGTTCTTCGTGGCGGAATATCTGTTTCATATTGTATCTTTCAATTTAATCTGTTATAAAATGGAGGTTTTCTTTTTAGTGCTGAAGCCAGTTGGCCAATATCTGTTTTCCGTCGGGAGTAAGCACTGATTCGGGATGAAATTGTACGCCGCGCACATCGAGCGTCCTGTGCCGGAGGGCCATAATGTAGCCCTCTTCACTGACGGCTGTCACTTCCAGACAATCCGGGAATCCATCTTTGTCCACTACCCATGAGTGGTATCTGCCGACCGAAATTTGCGACGGAAGTCCCTCAAACAAATAGTCGGGTACCGTCAGGGTGATGGGACTCTGTATGCCATGGAACACTTCATCCAGATTGGTCAGCTTTCCGCCAAATACTTCTCCGATGGCCTGTTCGCCCAGACAAACACCGAGTATCGGTTTCTTGCCGGCATACGTACGGATTACGTCCATCAGAAGGCCGGCTTCCTCCGGGATACCGGGACCGGGCGAAAGGAGTATCTTATCAAATTCCTCCAACTCTTGCAGTTGGAACTGGTCGTTTCGTTTGACGGTGACTTCTGCCCCCAATTCTTTTATCAGGTGACTCAGATTATAGACAAATGAGTCGTAGTTATCGATGATGACAATTTTCATGTTATATTATCTTTTTTCTGCCAGGATAATAGCTTTCTTCAATGCACCCAGCTTATTGTTTACTTCTTGCAATTCGTTGTTCTCGTCACTTTTGGCTACGATGCCGCCTCCTGCCTGAAACCACAACTCATTGTTTCGGCTCACGAAGGTGCGGATAGTAATGGCCTGGTTCAAATCACCGTTAAATCCGATGAAACCGATACATCCGCCGTAAGCGCCACGGTTATGCGGCTCTATTTCGCTTATCAGCTGCATGGCCTTTACCTTTGGTGCACCGCTGAGAGTGCCGGCCGGGAACGTGTCAATGAATGTTTTGACCGGATCGGCTTCATCGTCCAATGTCCCGCTGACCCGGCTTACCAGGTGAATGACATGGCTGTAATATTGCGGCTGCTTATAGAATTCCACATGCGTATTGTGGCAGTTGCGACTCAAATCGTTACGTGCCAAATCGACCAGCATCACGTGTTCCGCATTTTCTTTGGGGTCAGCCAGCAGGGCTTGTGTCAGAGCTTCGTCCGTTTTCTTGTCACCGCTTCTCCGCGTAGTTCCGGCAATCGGATCAATTGTCGCTTTTCTGTCCTCAATTTTGCAGTGTGTTTCAGGCGAAGAACCGAATATGCGGAATCCGCCAAAGTCAAAATAGAACAGGTAAGGCGACGGATTGATGCTTCTCAAAGCTCGATAAAGAGTGAAATCGTCGCCTTCATAACGCTGGACAAAACGGCGGGAAAGCACAATTTGAAACACATCCCCTCTTTTGCAGTGGGCAATGCCCTTGCGGATATTGGCCTTGTGCTCTTCATCGGTCAGCGTACTGGTGGTTTCGCCCACAGCTCTGAACTCATAAGTAGTATAATTCTGATTGTTGACCGCCTTTTCTATTTCATCAATATGGCTGGGTTCGTTGTCGGCCTGTAATTCCACCAGCACCATTTCACTTTTGAAATCGTTGAACACGATTAAGTATTTATAGAGGATATAAAGAATTTCCGGGGCATCGTTTTTGGGATCGCTGCTATCCTTCACGGGAATATTCTCAAAATAACGGACAGCGTTGAACGTCGTATAGCCGTACACGCCTCCGTAACGGGCGTATTCGCCGTTCACCTGAAACCGGTCCAGAAAAGCCTTAAAGGCATCTTCCACCTGAAAATCGGGTGCCAACGGACGTTCTTCACGGCTTTTGTCAGGATAGACGGTGGTAACGATTCCGTGGTTCACCGAGAAACTGGCGATGAGATTCAACCCAATGAAGGAACGGTTGTTTTCTACTCCATAATAGTCTGAACTTTCCAGCAGAATGCTCTGCGGGAACAAATCGCGCACTGTCAGGTACGTGCTCACCGGAGTATGCAAATCGCCGGGTAGTGTCTTGTAGCAGGTTGTATAGATAAAATTTTTCATTGTCTTTTCGTTTAAAGATTTTCAAAACTGTTTTTATACTTCAGATACGTTTCGATGTCCTTGTCGCCTCTTCCCGATACGGTCAGTACCACAATATCGGATGGTTTGAAACTGACTTTCTCCAATGCTCCCAACGCATGAGCCGATTCCAATGCCGGAATAATACCCTCCAGTCGGGTCAATTCAAAGGCGGCGCGCAAAGCTTCATCGTCGTTGATGGCCAGAACGGTTGCCCTTTTCTGCGCGGCCAGATTGGCGTGCATCGGACCGATACCCGGATAATCCAAACCTGCCGACACGGAATAAGGTTCCTGAATTTGTCCATCCTCATTCTGCATGACAAGTGTCTTTGCGCCGTGAATGATACCCAGACGTCCCAACTGAATGGTTGCGGCCGAAAATCCGGTTTCCACACCTTTTCCTCCGGCTTCCGCCAAAATGATTTTCACCCGGTCATCATCCAAATAATGATAAATGGTACCGGCTGCATTGCTGCCACCTCCAACACAGGCCATCAGGTAATCCGGATAGTCACGTCCTTCATGCTCCATCAACTGTTTTTTGATTTCTTCGCTGATGACCGACTGCAAGCGGGCCACCATATCCGGATAAGGATGAGGGCCAACCGTCGAACCGATCACATAGTAGGTGTCGGCCGGATGGCAGCACCAGTCACGAATGGCCTCGTTGGTGGCATCCTTCAGCGTCATGTTGCCGGAGGTGACAACCTCTACTCTGGCACCCAGCATTTCCATGCGTTCAACATTCACCCGCTGCCGTTCCACATCGGTCTTACCCATATAGACCACGCATTCCATGCCCATCAGAGCACACACCGTAGCCGTCGCCACACCATGCTGTCCGGCACCCGTTTCAGCAATGATACGTTTCTTGCCCATTCGCCGGGCCAAAAGCACCTGACCGATGGCATTGTTGATTTTATGAGCTCCGGTGTGATTCAAATCTTCTCTTTTCAAATATATTTTGCATCCGTATTTTTGCGACAATCGTTTGGCAAGATATAGAGGGGATGGGCGCCCCACATAATCTTTGAGCAATGCCTGATATTCTTTTTGGAAACTTTCGTCCTCCAACACCGTGAGATAGGCTTCTCTCAATTCTTCCACACAACGATGGAGTATTTCCGGTATGTAGGCTCCGCCAAAATCTCCATAAAATCCTTCTTGATTCACTTGATAAGTATTCATGAGCGTATTTTTAGGGGTAAAAAACAAAACAGGCTGCCGTAAGTTACGACAGCCTGTTTTATTATATTTTTGTTGATAAGTATATACACACGACTGAGTTCCCTTACGACTTTTTAAGCAGTAAGCGGCGCCACCAGAAGAAGGTATTTACCATAACGTAATTCATAATGCATTTTTTATTTTGATGCAAAGATAATACTTTATATTGAATATTCAAACAAAAACTATGAATTTTTATTATTTATCGCCTTTTCAAGACAATTTTAAACCACCAATATTATAAAGCTATAAGCATATCGACCATCAAACCCCAATCAGCCGTCCGACTTTAGACGGATTTCATACTGTTATCCAGCAGATTGATTTTTGTTTCTGCCGACAACAATATGGAAAAGGACCAAAGAGCCGATGCAAAGACACTCAATCATAAACAAATCGACGAAATGACGGTCTATTTACCGATTTATGCAGAAGCAAACGGAATATGAAAGAAAAATTAAAATGCCCGATGAAAACAAACTTTTTTTCGCAAAAAGTATTGCACAGTTTAAATTTTAGTGATAACTTTGCACTCGCAAAACGGCGGGATAGCTCAGTTGGTTAGAGCGTCGGATTCATAACCCGGAGGTCTC
>URMA01000055.1 GCA_900548875.1 uncultured Porphyromonadaceae bacterium
GTAGCCGTGTCGAATGTGCCTTCGTGCTTCAGCCCGTCCAACGTGTAGTCAGCAGGTTCCATTCCGTTGAAAATGATGCCATCGCCCGCCTTGAAGGTGAATTTGATGAGACTCATGCGGTGGTGGAAGGAGTTGTCTTCACCGCCTTTGTCGGTTTTGTCGGTGAAGCTCACCGTCGGGTTGTGGGTGTCGCCCGTGGCTCCCGAGGCAAAGAGGAAGTCGATGCCGGGGCCCTGCTTGTCGGCTGCGGTGCTGACGGTCACCGTTCCGCCCTCAGCCTGATACGGATAGTAGGCATTGAAGGTCTTCGTTTCGGTGTCATCGAAATAGATGGTTGTACCGTCGGTCACGAACTTACCGTTCTCTCTCTTGTAGGGCACGTTGGTGAAGCTTGCGCCGGTGACGCCGATGCGGTCGCCGTCGGTCCAGTCGGTTCCTTCCGAATTGACGCGGGTAGCGGGCGTAATGTCGGCGATAAACTTGGCGGCTACCGGGCCGTCATTCAGGTTCTCGTTGTCGTTGTTACAGGCGGCAAGTGTCAATGCCAGCGCTGCGAAAGCAAAAAATCTTGTCTTCATCTTATTCATTCTTAATTATTAATTCTTCATTGTCTTACATTTCCGCACTGGCATCGCCACCTTCTACCGTTTCCCATCCGGTAATTTCGCCCTTGCCTTCTTCCATGCCGACGGGGGTTTCCAGTGTTCCGGTCACACGGTAGGCGGTGGTCATATCGCCGTTAAAGTCCGCAAGGGCTTCCGTCAGGTCGACCTCCGTGCGCTGTGTGCGTCCGCCATCGGTAAAGACGATGTCCAGTACCAGCGCCTGCACGTCTCCCATCGTACCCAGCAGGCGGGCGTCGGCCGTGAGCTTGCTGCCGTCACGGGTGAAGGAGAAGACCGTGGAGGCCGGTTCGCCGATGGTCTGTCCCTTCTCCATGTCAAAAATTCCAGCTATGCCGCTGAGGGTGGCGGTCACGTTCTGTATCAGTTCGGGGCGTCCCTGCGTCACTTCCAGTTCCAGTTGCAGGTCACGTACACGCTGCACCGGAACGGCATTGACACGCAGCGTGTCGTCAGCTGTTACGGTTATCTCCTGACTGACGGTCTTCAGATAGCCCGGCAGGGGGATTACGGATGCACCGTCCGCACGGCTCTTGCCATCAGGGGCATTGACCCGTGCCATTCGTCCGTCGAAAGTGAAACCTTCCGCACGGTTATAGATTACCAAACTGTGTGTTCCCGGATTGAGCAGGTCGGGATTGGTGAATGGCGAACCTGTAATGTCGGCCACCTTCCCGTCCATGTCGAGTACATAGTTATCGTCTGCCGACAGTCCCGTCAGACTGACGGTGACAGCTCCCTTGTCGGGATGCGGCGTGTCATAAAGCGTGTCCTTCACGCAGGAAGAGAGCAGCACGGCGGCTGCCATTCCCATCATATTTATATATTGTCTTGCTTTCATATTATTCTATTTTTTAGACATAAGAACAAAAGAACAAATATTGGGAGACTGGGGACTGCGCCATCTGGCTGTAACCTGCTCGACCAAATTCTTCATTCTTGATTCTTCATTTAATTTTCCATACCAATGTCACACCGGCATTGATGGGGCCCCACCAGTCCTTTGTCTCGTGGCCACGGCGCACGCGCACACCGTCGATGACTTCATATTTTTCATAGTCGGCATTCAGGTAGCCCAAGCCGAGGTTGAAATCAAGATCTAATGCCTTGTTCAGCCGCAGCCGGTAGCCGGCAGTGATGCCGCCACCCATCAGGTCGCCCTGCTTGCCTGTTTCGGAGAGCTTGTAGTTGAACTGTCCGGCCTTGAACATAGCACCCAGATACCAGGCTTTTTTCTCGCCCATGTAGTAACGCACTTCCGGAGCCACTTCCCAGAGTGCATAGCGGCGGTCTTTGTCGCTCCACGTCCAAGAAGTCCACGAGCCGTTTACGGCAATGCCCCACGACGGGCAGATGCGCCATTCAAGTCCTAAATCGGGTGTCAGGGTAGCCCAGCGCAGCAGGTTGGCACGCAGGGAGAGATGATAATCAGTTGTGATTTTGGTTTCCGACGGCATGTCGGCAAGTGTATTTTGTTGAGCGGCTTTCTCTGCCTCTGCCTTTTCAGCGGCAAGTCGGGCTTCTTCCGCTTTGCGCTGCTCTTCGGCAAGTCGTTCCTGTTCGGCACGCTTCTCGGCTTCCAGTCGTTCGGCTTCCGCCTTGCGTCGTGCTTCCGCTTCCGCATCCGTCGCGGCTGTTTCCTTTACCGGTACCGTCATGCGCACAGTGACAAAGTCTCCCTCTGTCGCATGGTTGCGGGTGATAAAGTTTTCTTCCTTGATTTCCGCACGGATAATCAGTTCGGATTTCACACGGTTGGCACGGATCTTCGCCGTGGCAAGGTTCTCGGCTTCACTGCCTAATGAGTTGCAGTAGCCGTCAACCAATAGCGGCAGCTTGCCGTCAAGAATTGTTGCTTTGTTTTTTTCGATACACTCCAGCAGGCGGGCAAGCTCTGTGTCATTCCCATTCCAAGGCACATAGAACATATCCTTCTGCGGAACGAACCGGAAGGTGTAGGTCGTGTCTGCTTTCTGCTGCGCCATTGCCGGAAGCAACAGCAGTGTCAACAGTGCGGTCGTAATCCATTTTTTCAATTCAGTCATATTATTATCAGTTATATTATTTCATCCTCAAAATTGTGCCGTTTCCAATACCGCAGATAGCCCCTGCGCTCGTGTTCGTCACCTTTGATTGCAGGGTGAAAACGGAACAGATAGCGTAACACCGTGTACACCGACAGCAGAACGGCGAAAACAATGGTACATATAGAGGGGTTCCACCATAAAGCCCCCTCGGACAGGACGGCAAGAGGCGGAAAAACCAGCAGACTGAGACTTTCGGGATACATTTCCTTTATTCCTATCGGGCCACTGTATTCATTGTCGCCACGAAGCCGGAATACCCGGATATAGTCATGTATGAGGAACAGACAACAGAGCAGACAGAAGACCATACTCACCCCACGATAAACAGATAACGTCACCACATTTGTAAGGTAAAGGGCAAATGCGGCTGCAGCTGCCAGAAGAATCGTATATACCTTTCCATAGCTGAATGACGTGATTCTATCGGCATAGCAGAAGCCGTCACCATAATCCTTCCGCCAAAAAAGCACCTGACAGGAGGCACAGGCGGGATAAAGAACCGCAAGGGCGGCAAACCATCTCTCTGCCGGTACGTCGTCGGGCAGATCCGGAGTCAGGATGAAAAGCAGCGCCAATATCCCGATTGACACAACGGAAACGGAAAACAGCAAATTGATGTTGCGTGCCGGATAGTCGTACTCATAAGGACGTTCAAGGTATTTGCAGTCAGGCCGCATCCACCAGGGCAGCCATGAAGTATTGCCGTAGCTCAGCCTGTACGGAAAAGATGCGATGCCCGCAGCAATCAGCAGACAGGAAGCTGTGAGAGTATGGATTGTTTCTGTATTCATACATCATTCAGTTTGAAGGTGGATAAAAGAGGACATACGAATACGGAAAAGGGCGGAAAACTTCTGTAAAAAGAGTTTCCGCCCTTGCATATCTTCTTAAAAATGAATAAATTAACGCGCGGGGAATGCCGGTCAGAATGTGTGTGTTTACACGAATTTCACACATTTCCAAATTTTCGGCAGACTTATTTGAATGGGAACATGCGGAACGATGCAGCCGGCAACAAAAAGTTACCAAGGACACCATACTGTTTTCAAAAATATGCTGCAAGATGAATTTCATAGTTCCCTCCATTTAGATTTAAAAGACAGGGGAAGTAGCAGACGAAAAATTCTATTGGTTTGAGTTTCTACACATACACCCCCTATCTTTTGCAAAGATAGGAATTTAAACAAAAAAGCAAAGAAAAATCCGTGAAAAGTTGTATAACACTAAAAAATAAGAGTTTGCAATGTCTGATTTATCGGGGAATTTCCGGGGATTTGCTTAGCTTTTTTGCAACAGTTGTCTGTCACTGCGCATTTAGGGAAATAAACGATTAACACTATTTTCCATATTTCACTGTCGATAATGTTTTTATCTGCGTTTTTTTGTCTAATTTTGCGCCCAACTTAAATAATTAAAGTGTATGCCGAAAAATTTAGTTATTGTTGAGTCCCCCGCAAAAGCAAAAACCATCGAAAAGTTTTTGGGAAAGGACTACAAAGTAATGTCAAGCTACGGTCATATCCGCGACTTGCAGAAAAAGGATTTCAGTATCGACATCGAACACGGCTATAAACCCATATATGAAATTCCCTCCGACAAGAAGGAACTGGTAAAGGAACTCAAGGCAGAAGCCAAAAAGGCAGACATGGTCTGGCTCGCTTCCGATGAGGACCGCGAGGGAGAAGCCATCGCATGGCACTTGTATGAAGTGTTGGGACTGACTCCGGAAAAGACAAAACGTATCGTTTTCCACGAAATCACGAAAAACGCCATTCTCCATGCCATAGAGAATCCGCGCGACATCGACCTCAACCGGGTTGACGCACAGCAGGCACGCCGCGTGCTCGACCGCATTGTAGGCTTTGAGCTGTCGCCTGTGCTCTGGAAGAAAATCAAACCGGCTCTTTCGGCAGGCCGTGTGCAGAGTGTGGCAGTCCGCCTGATTGTGGAACGCGAAAAGGAAATCAAGAACTTCGTTTCGGAAGAATACTACCGCGTGGTGGCAGTGTTCCACACCCACCCGGCTACGCAGCCCATCCGTGCGGAACTCAACCGCCGCCTGGGAAGCAAGGAGGAAGCGATGGCGTTCCTCGAAGAATGCAAAAACGCTTCGTTTAAGATTACCGACCTGACCGTCAAGCCGATTGTCAAGACTCCGGCAGCACCGTTCACCACCTCCACCCTCCAGCAGGAGGCTTCGCGCAAACTGGGATTCTCGGTTTCGCAGACCATGATGGTGGCTCAGCGCCTCTACGAATCGGGATTCATCACTTACATGCGTACCGACTCCGTCAACCTTTCGGAACTGGCCCTCGGCACTATCGCCGCGGAAATCAAGTCGGAAATGGGCGACAACTACTACAAACGCCGCAACTATCACACGTCGTCGAAAGGCGCGCAGGAGGCCCACGAGGCTATCCGCCCGACCTATATCTCCCATCACACCATCGAGGGGACAATGCAGGAAAAACGCCTCTACGACCTGATTTGGAAGCGCACCATCGCTTCGCAGATGGCCGACGCACAACTGGAAAAGACAACGGTGGAGATTTCGCTCAGCAACCGCCAGGAAAAATTCATGGCTACGGGCGAGGTCATCAAGTTCGACGGTTTCCTGAAAGTGTATATGGAATCGACCGACGACGAAAACGACAACGACACGCAGGAATCCATGCTGCCGCCGCTCAAGGCCGGCATGCAGCTTGACTTGGCGGAAAGCAACGCCATGCAGCGCTTCACGCAGCACCCGCCGCGCTATTCGGAGGCCATGCTCGTGCGCAAGCTGGAAGAACTGGGCATCGGCCGTCCGTCGACCTATGCACCGACCATTTCCACGATTCAGAACCGCGACTACGTGGAAAAAGGCGAAAAGGAAGGCGAAAAACGCGACACCTGCATACTGACACTCAAAAACGGCAACATCAAGGAAACGGTGAAAACCGAAACCGTCGGCAGCGAGAAAGGCAAACTGATTCCGACCGACATCGGCATGGTGGTCAACGATTTCCTGATGGAATATTTCCCCGACATTATGGACTACAATTTCACGGCCAACGTGGAAGAGAAATTCGACCATATTGCTGAAGGACTGACAAAATGGAACGACGAAATCGAACGGTTCTACAAGATATTCCACCCGGAAGTGGAAAAGATTTCCAATCTCCGGCTCGAGCATAAAGTGGGAGAACGTGTCCTCGGCAAGGACCCGAAAACGGGCAAGGAAGTGTCGGTGAAAATCGGCCGCTTCGGGCCGCTCGTTCAGCTTGGCAGCACGGACAGCAGCGAAAAGCCGCAGTTCGCATCGCTGCTGAAAGGACAGTCGGTGAACGACATCACACTGGAAGAAGCGCTGAAACTCTTCGACCTTCCGCGCACACTGGGCGAATACGAAGGCAAGGAGGTGACGGTGGCAATCGGACGTTTCGGACCGTATGTGAAGCACGACGGCAAGTTCGTGTCTATCCCGAAGGACCAGACTCCTTACAGCATCACCCTCGAAGAAGCCATCGAGCTTATCAAGAGCAAGGCGGACGCCGAAAAGAAAAAGTTGGTCAAGAAGTTTGACGAAGAGCCGGATCTGGAAGTGCTCAACGGCCCTTACGGAGTCTATATCGCCTATAAAAAGAAGAACTACAAGATTCCGAAAGGCACCGACATCGACGGACTGACGCTCGAAGCCTGCAAGGCCATCATTGAAGATGCCGCCAATGCGCCGAAAAAGCCCGCCCGCCGCACCGCCAAGAAAAAATAAAAACATCTCTATCTGATAATTGGAAAAAGGAGCACAAACGCCACACCGGCATTTATGCTCCTTTTCTGATATCATTCCCCGACACTCTTCCCCTTTGATTGCCGGATTTTATTTTCGACAGAAGAACATTAGGACAAAAAGACTGATAAGAATATCCTCAAAATTATGTTCTATGTTCAAATTTTTTGACAGAAGAACAGAAGAACAAAAAACAGATACTAACGCCCTCAAATTTATGTCTTTTTGTTCTTATGTCTGAGTTTTTGACAGAAGAACACAAGAACAAAAAACAGATAATAGCGTCCTCAAATTTATGTCTTTTTGTTCTTATGTCGGAAGTTTTTAATTCTTAAACATTAGAACATTTTAGCGACTCGGGCGACGGCGGCGACGAAGGTGTCGACTTCTTCCGGGGTGTTGTAGACACCGAAAGAGGCACGCACGGTTCCCTCAATGCCCAGCGAGGTCATCAACGGCTGCGCGCAATGGTGTCCGGTACGGACAGCTACGCCCAATTTGTCAAGCAGCATACCCATATCATAATGGTGGATATTACCGACAAGGAAGGAAATCACCCCGCTCTTGTGCGCTGCATTGCCGAAAATACGCATTTCGGGTATCTTCATCAGGCCTTCGGTAGCCTGCTGGAGCAAGGCATGCTCGTGAGCCTCGATCTGCTCCAC
This sequence comes from uncultured Porphyromonadaceae bacterium, assembly GCA_900548875.1. GTDB lineage: Bacteria > Bacteroidota > Bacteroidia > Bacteroidales > Muribaculaceae > Limisoma. Next base: position 7,145 of record URMA01000055.1, read on the forward strand.
GCCAATGCGTTCCATATAGTCGATTGCTGCGCCAAAGGCGGCAATTCCCACGAAATCGGGCGTTCCGGCCTCAAACTTGAACGGAAGCTCGGCAAAAGTGGTTTTCTCGAACGACACATGGCCTATCATTTCGCCCCCACCCTGATACGGAGTCATGGACTCCAGCCATTTCTTTTTGCCGTAGAGCACGCCGACACCAGTCGGACCATACATCTTATGGGCGGAAAAGGCATAGAAATCGGCGTCGAGGTCCTGCACATCGACACGGATATGGGGAGTGGACTGTGCGCCGTCGACGAGCACGGGTACACCGTGACGGTGGGCGACGGCAATCATTTCCTTGACGGGGTTGACCGTTCCCAGCACGTTCGACACGTGGCACATAGCCACCAGACGGGTATTGTCGGTGAACATGTCCTCAAAAATGTCGGTACGGAGCTCGCCCTTGTCGTTCATCGGCACCACGCGGATATTGATGCGCTTGCGCTTTTGCAACAACTGCCAGGGCACGATGTTGGAATGGTGTTCCATGACGGTGAGGATTATCTCGTCGCCGTTGCAGAGCTTGTCGCCGAACGACGAAGCCACCAGATTGATGGACTCGGTTGTTCCACGGGTGAAAATAATCTCCTGCGTGGAAGCCGCATTGATGAAGGCACGCACTTTTTCACGCGCTATTTCCTGCATCTCCGTCGCTTCCTGCGAAAGCGTATGCACGCCGCGGTGCACATTCGCCTTCTTCGTCGTGTACATATCGTTGATACTGTCGAGCACACAGCGCGGAGTCTGCGAAGTGGCGGCACTGTCGAGATAAACCAGCGGTCTGTCGTAAATCTTACGGTCGAGAATCGGATATTCCGCCCGTATTTCTTTCAAATCTATCATTGTTACTCCCTATTTCTTTGTGGTCGGACAACTGTTGACACACTCGCGGCAAGTGGCACTGCCTCCGAGTATGCGGTTCTCAACGAGATGGCGCAAGCGGTCCTTCAGCGCTTCCATGCGCACACCCGAAATGACATCGTTCATGAACGCCTGCATGAGCATCAGACGGGCATCGTGTTCGGGAATACCGCGGGTACGCATGTAGAAGAGCGCGTTCTGGTCAATCTGTCCGATGGAAGAGCCGTGGTTGCAGCGCACATCGTCGCAGTCGATGAGCAGTTGCGGTTTCGAATACATGCGCGCATCGGTCGAAGCGCAGACGTTCTTGTTGCTCTGGTAGGCCTCGGTCTTTTCCGCACCGGGGAACACCTGAATCAAGCCGGAGAATGAACCAACGGCGGCATCGTCGAGCACATACTTGAAAAGTTCGTTGGTGTGTCCGCCCTTGGCACGATGGTACACCACCGTATGATTGTCGATCAGACGGTTTCCGCTACCCATCGCCATTCCGAGCAGATGCAGTTCCGTGTGGTCGCCTTTCAGTTCCACTTCAAAATTGTTGCGGGTCTGTCCGTTCATCAGCGTAATGCCGTCGACCATCACGTTGGATTCGCGCTGCTGGCTGACAAAGCAGGAAGAAACACGGTGAGTGTCGACCGCAGAGTCCTCAATGTCATAATAGTCGAACACAGCCTGCTCGCCGGCAAAGATTTCCACCACCTGCGAATTGAGGTAGTCCACGCCGCAGTTCTGCGTATGGTCGCACACCAGCAGACGAGCCTGTGCGCCGGCTTCCAGCACAATCAGCATGCGGCGGTTGGTCATCAGCGGTGCGCCGCTGTTGAGAATGTTGACAAGCTGTATGGGCTTCTCTACCACCACTCCCTTCGGGACATAGATGAAAATACCGTCCTGCGCGAGCAATGTGTTGAGCGCCACCTGCGTACTCTTCAGCCCGGCGGCCTTGCCGTAGTAGCGTTCCACAAGTTCGGCATTCTCTTCAGCCGCCTGCTTCAGCGACTTGATAATCACGCCCTTCGGCAACGCATTCTCTGAATTCTTTCCGGCATGGAAAGCGTCGTTAAAAAGGAAATACATGCAAGTGCTCATGTTCGGCACATCGCAACGGAAAGCGTCGGCGGGATTCGCACCGAGGTCGATGCGGTTGATGTTCACGCCATAGTCGGGGGCAAACATCGCTTCGAGGCTCGTCACCTCGTAGTCCTCCTCACCCTTTTGGGGCATAGCCGCGCCTTCCAGCGCCTTCAGCGCAGCATTGCGGCTGGCATTCAGCACCCCTGCCGAATGGTCGCAAATAGCCTTGCTGTTGGCTTTATAGAGTTCTATATATTGGTCAATAGCTGACATAGTCGTAATCCGTGTTTATTCGTTGTCCACTTCTTTCTTAATCCAGTCGTAACCGCGTTCTTCCAGTTCGAGCGCGAGTTCCGGACCACCAGTCTTCACGATGCGTCCCTTGTAGAGCACATGCACGATGTCGGGCTTGATATAGTCGAGCAGACGCTGGTAGTGGGTAATGACAATAGTGGCGTTGTTCTCAGTCTTCAGCTTGTTGACACCTTCCGCCACAATGCGCAATGCGTCAATGTCAAGACCGCTGTCGGTTTCGTCGAGAATGCTCAGACGCGGTTCGAGCATCGCCATCTGGAAAATTTCGTTGCGCTTCTTTTCACCGCCCGAAAAGCCTTCGTTAACGGAGCGTGAAGCCAACTTGTTGTCAAGCTGTACGATAGCACGTTTTTCGCGCATCAGTTTCAAGAAATCGCTTGCTGAAAGCGGCTCCTGGTTGAAGTATTTGCGCTTGGCGTTGACAGCAGCACGCATGAAATTCACCATCGACACACCCGGAATTTCCACCGGATACTGGAAGCTGAGGAACAGACCTTCGTGCGAACGGTCCTCCGGAGAGAGCTCCAGCAGGTTCTTGCCGTAGAATGTCACCTCGCCTTCCGTCACCGTAAACGCCGGATTGCCGGTCAGTACAGAAGAAAGCGTACTTTTTCCCGAACCGTTCGGTCCCATAATTGCATGAACTTCGCCCGGACGGACGGTAAGGTTGATTCCCTTCAAAATTTCTTTGCCATCGATTGAGGCATGTAGATTTTTTATATCGAGCATTTTAGTATGATTTTTCAGTTAATAAATCTATCCGACAGAGCCTTCCAGCGAGATTTGCAGCAACTTCTGCGCCTCAACGGCAAATTCCATTGGCAGCTTGTTCATTACTTCCTTGGCATAGCCGTTGACAATCAGTCCGATGGCATCCTCGGTCGAAATACCTCGCTGGTTGCAGTAGAACACCTGTTCCTCGTTGATTTTCGACGTTGTGGCTTCGTGTTCCACCACCGACGAATCATTCTGCACGTCGATGTAAGGGAACGTGTGCGCGCCGCAAGTGTCGCTCAGCAACAGGCTGTCGCACTGCGTATAGTTGCGGCAGTTGGTAGCGTTTTTGGCAATCTTCACGGCACCGCGGTAGCTGTTTTGGCTGTAGCCTGCCGAAATACCTTTTGAAACGATGGTGCTGCGCGAATTCTTTCCGACGTGAATCATCTTCGTGCCGGTATCGGCCTGCTGATGGTTGTTGGTAACGGCCACCGAGTAGAACTCACCCACCGAGTTGTCGCCCTGAAGCACGCAGCTCGGATATTTCCAGGTGATGGCAGAACCCGTTTCCACCTGTGTCCACGACAATTTCGAGAAGTCGCCGCGGCAAAGTCCGCGTTTTGTCACAAAGTTATAGATACCGCCCTTTCCGTCCTTGTCTCCCGGATACCAGTTCTGCACCGTAGAGTATTTCACTTCCGCGCGGTCCTCGACAACGATTTCCACAATCGCCGCATGGAGTTGGTTTTCGTCGCGCATCGGAGCCGTACAGCCTTCGAGATAGGAAACATAGGCATCGTCGTCGGCCACAATCAGCGTACGCTCAAACTGCCCCGTTTCGGCGGCATTGATACGGAAATAGGTAGAAAGTTCCATCGGGCAGCGGACGCCTTTCGGAATGTAGACAAACGAACCGTCGGAGAACACCGCCGAATTGAGTGCGGCAAAGAAGTTGTCGCGATAGGACACCACCTTGCCTAAATATTTTTTCACCAAATCGGGATAATCCTTTACGGCTTCGGAAATGGAGCAGAAAATCACACCCAGTTCCGCCAGTTTGTCGCGGTAGGTAGTTTTTACCGAGACACTGTCCATCACCGCGTCGACAGCCACGCCCGACAGGCGCATCTGTTCTTCGAGAGGGATTCCCAGCTTGTCGAACGTCTTGCGGAGTTCCGGGTCGACATCGTCCATACTGTCGAGTTTCTTGGCCTTGGGCGCAGCGTAATAACTGATAGCCTGATAATCGATTTCAGGAATATCCAAATGCGCCCATGTCGGCATTTTCATTGTCTGCCAGTGGCGGAAAGCCTTCAACCGGAAATCCAGCAGCCACTCCGGCTCGCCTTTTACCTGGGAAATGTAGCGCACCACCTCCTCGTTCAACCCTTTCGGGATGATATGCGTATCGATGTCGGTCACAAATCCATACTTATATTCGCCCCCGGTGGCATCTTTAATCAGCTCTTCGTCTGTCTTATTCTTATCGAAGTTATTTTCCATATAATTATATTCCGTTACGGAAAGTTTTCACTTGATTTTCCATTGCCGCCCGCCTCAGGCCTCCGGCAATTACATTCTAACATTTTTCTTTCTCAAATTGTTCTCCGTGCACACGAAAAACATTTGAAGCCGCCTTCGGCTGCCATCCGCTAAGAAACTATGCAACACACGTTTACAAATCGCCGCACAGAATCATCCGGCCGCCGTCGGTTCAGCCACAAAGGTACGAAATTTTCACGGCTTCGCCACTATCCACATCCAAAAATCAGCACCTCCTCACGGAACGCCCCAAAAAGAACGGCGGCCTCCCCTCCATCAGGAAACCGCCGCCCTTCAGCCTCAAGCCTTTTATCGACACCTCGATTTAAATTATTCTCTGAAAGCAGGAAAAACAAGCATCGAATGCCAGCTGTCGTTGACATTGGTAATATAAAAGTCAAAATAGAAGGCTTTTTTATAGCGTCCGACACCAAGAATTTCCTTCAAATAGTAGTCTGTCTTGATTTTTTGCGATTCCGTCATCGATTCGCTGAAAGAATAGGTGAAGAAAGTAGAAAGATTAAACACCTCGTCGTCTTCATCAAAAAACAGATTGTCGCCAATTTTCAGTTCCGGAATACCCGGCAGGCTCTTGCTCACAAACAAGTCCACACAATCGCCGGAAAATCCCGACAGTTTGTCGCACACCACATAGTCAGACATCCTCTGCCCTTTCGCTGCCAACAATACGGGTGACAACCGATAGACCGACATGGGAGGAATGGCAACCACGCGCTGCGCATAGGTCGTCGTCACCTCTCCGCTAGTTGAACTGCCTCCTACATTCACACCACTGGCAAGCGTTCCGACTGCACCTCCGATACCCATCGCTCCTGTCACAGCACCCAAGTTGACACTTCCACCGCCTGTCGAACTCGACATACTTGACGTCACGCTCGGGACATAATAGGGAGAAGATTCCTGATTACGCATCACGAAAGAATTTCCCAAATCCACATACAAAGTCTTGTCCGTATGGTTTTCCAATTCCGTCACGAAATAAGGAGAAAACGCCAGGACACTGAAATATTCCACCTCCGAATAAGGTACAAACTTTTCGTCACGAGCACTAAAATAGCCGGGAACCAAACGTACCGACAAATTTCCGTCGTACAAGGCACTTGACGGCTTAACACCCAATGCAAGGAACATCGTACTTGCATCCTTGCCTTTTCGTTTCGTCCCGTCGTAAACCAAAGAACGGAGGTTGTGATTGCGTATCATCGTCTCATTCTGTTTCACAACTTCTTCGCTGACCGATTTTGCAGCAGCCGGATTTACAGTCGCAGGCGCGGAAACAGCCGTACCGGCTTCCTTCATCGTCATCGTCCGACCGTCCTCAAACTTAATAATCAGGATTTCCGACTTATCCATACGATGTGTGGCATTGGTCGAATCTTCGGCAAGCGTATAGAACACGGAAGTCTGTCCTATTTCCAGATTTTTCACTTTATAGGTATCACCGTTGTTGGTGACAATCAAATCCTGCGCCACAACAGAAAACACTGAAGCAATAAGAATGCAAAATGTCAGAATTCTTTTAAATACCTTCGAATAACACATATCTTGTTTTTTCACAAAGATACATATTCCCACAACAAAAATTTTCCGCAATCGGGCACAGCTGTCCCTATCCTACGACAATGCACACCTATCTGGTTTAAATTAATCCCTAAGCAACTCAATTTAATAGTCTTAACCCAAATCGGGGAAAATGTCAAGTCCCCATACCCAGGGGGCAAGATTCATCACCAGTTTGAAAAAGTCGCCGCCGAGCAGTCCGGAAGTGTGGAAAATGGAAAGTGTCGGCGAAAGGACATAAATGCCGTTGAGCGCCACGCTTAACAGCAACAGATATTTGAAAACACCGAAAGCGGCACCGCCCACACGGTCGACCATTGCCAGATGGGCAGCATGCACTGCCTTGCACATCACACCGGCAAGAATGACAATGGCAAAATATACGACGAGAAAAAGCAGAATATAAGCCAAAATCGTACCCGTATAAGGGGCTCCGGGAAAATCAGCGGCATCGGGCACACCGCGCAACAACAGCCCGTAAGTCTTGTCACCGCAAACATGACAGGCAAAAATACCCGCCAACGCACCGACCACTGTACCAGCACCGCGGATAATGCCTTTCTTAAAGCCCAAAATTCCCCCGATAGCGGTAACCACAAGTATAAGAATATCAATAAATGCCATAACTTCCGTTTTTTATATACACATTTACAGGCACAACCGAACCGCTGCCTGTCTTCTACAAAGACAGCGCAAGGCGAGTGCAATGAAAAACAAGGACAAGTTCTTGAATTTGACAATGCCGAGCCGCCGCCTGTCTTCTACAAAGATACAGAATTTTCCAACACATACGCAAGCAACTGGATAAGCAATAAAATCCACATTTTCATCGTTATATTAGGAAATTGTTACCATAGAAATGAAAAGACTACTCTTTATCATATGCGCTCTGATGGCTCTTGCAGCGAGTTCGTGCATCGAAGACGGATTCACGACAAGCAGCAGCGACCTGCTGAATTTCTCGACCGACACGGTGAGTTTCGACACCGTTTTCACGGACGAGAACACCAGCACACGCCGCTTTCTTGTCTACAATCCACACAAAAAGCAACTGAACATCGAACATATCTATATGAGCGATTCGCCGGAAGGCGCACAGTTCTTCCTGAATGTCGACGGACGCAGCGGCGAAGAGTTCCGCGATATCGAAGTGCGCGGACAGGACAGCATCTATGTATTTGTCAAGGCGCAAGTCAACGCCAATGAGGAGAATCTCCCGTTCGACGTTTTCGGACATCTGAATTTCGTGACCAACGGCGTGACACAGACCGTCGTGCTGCGTGCAGCCGGACAAAATGCCTACACCATACGCGACTGGCATATCACCGAAAACACGACACTTGCCACCGACCGCCCCTACCGCATCATGGACAGCATCGTGGTAGAGGAAGGGGCAACGCTCACCATTCCTGCCGGCCTCACCGTATTTTTCCATGACAAGGGAAGGATAAAGGTGCGGGGCACGCTGAAAGCCATCGGCGAACAGGCACTCCCCATCACGATGCGCGCCGACCGCCTCGACCAGGTGGCAGGCGACATTCCTTTCGACCTGATGGCAGGCCAATGGGACGGCATTCTGCTCGAACGCCAGAGTTTCGACAACGAAATGGCATATGTGGTCATGCGCGGTTCGTCGACCGGAGTGACAGCCGACTCCTGCGGAGTGCTCGACCGGCGCAAACTCCACCTGTTCAACTCCGTACTTCACAATTCCTCGTCATCAGTTCTCACATCCAGCCACTGCTGGATTGATGCCGAAGGCTGCGAATTTTCCGATGCCAACAATGGAGTTGTGACCCTCACAGGCGGCCGCCATGCGTTCAACAACTGCACCTTTGCCAACTATTACCTGTTCGACGCCATCGGCAGTGCCATCGTCACCATAGGCTATGTGCTGCCCGACGAGCAGATTTACGATAACCCGCTGATGGAGGCGGTGTTCAACAACTGCATCATCTACGGAAACACCTCCGACATCTCTCACGGCGACCTTGCCGGCTCCAATGTAAAGCTGCAATACTGCCTGCTCCGCTCCAAAGGCGAGGACGACAATAATTTCATTGCCTGCACCTGGGGAGGCGACCCGAAATTCTATACCGTCCGCGAAGAATACGTTTTCGACTACCGCCTGAAGGACGAAAGCGATGCCATCGGCAAAGGAAACACGGCTCTCTGCCCAGAGAATGCCCGTTACGACCGCTTCGGCAATGACCGCATGCAAGCAACCGGCCTCGACCTCGGTGCCTATGTCTATATTCCCGAACCTAAAGAAGAACAGCAATGAAAACCTCCATATCGCTCAACGACATGCCTTTCTATGCCTATCACGGCGTACTTGAGCAGGAACGCACCGTAGGCAACCGGTTCACCGTATCGGTCACCGTCGACTATCCCTTTGAACGGGCCATGCAGACCGACGAGCTCGACGGCACGCTGAACTACGCGGAACTTTACGCCCTTGTACAAAGGGAGATGAAAACGCCGTCGAAACTGCTTGAACACGTGGCAGGACGCATCATCAATGCCATCCGTCGGGAATTTCCCGAAGTCACAGGCGGACGCATCACCATTGCCAAACAGAAACCGCCCATTCCGGGCAGCGTGTCGCCTTCGGCAGTAACCGTTGAATGGTAACAAGAACAACGCCGCCGGACCGTGTGGAAAGCCACATAGCCCGGCGGCAGTATTTTCTATTTTCCGTTTATTTTACCACTATTTTTGGGGGAGTTCGGTGTCGAACGATGAAACATATTGCGAAGCCATTATCCCCGTGCCTCCAACGACATTCGAATAGATGACAACCGGCTCTTTCAGCCCCAGGCCGCCCAAGTCGGAATCCTCGCGCTGCTGTGACTTGAACACGCTGCGCAGATACTTGTAGTAGTCCTCCGAAATGCTACGCAGGCAGAACCGGCGTTCCGGCAACATGGCCATTGAATTGTCCACCTCCTTCACACGGATTCCATAATGCTGCCCGTCGATCGTTTCATCGGAGAACACACAGCCCCAGTCGTTCCAGATGTCGCCGCTAGTGATGTCGAGTATGTCCTTATTTTGCGAAACAAAGAGCGGATCGGTGTAGTAGACGTACATCGGACTGAAATCAGCCCACCAATTGTTTTCAACGGCAAGCACCGTCAGCAGGTAGTAGTTCTTTTCGCCGGCCGGGTCCGTGAACCATACCGTATATTCGGCGGCATAGCGCATCCATGATTCTATATTGTCAAGCAATTTTCCATCTACCGACTCAATCGGTACCTGACGGGGCACCACATCCGTCACGCTCGCATCGCCATAACGGGTAGCGGCACGGATCTCCACCTTATCGCCTGCATGAGGCACGTAATCCGACATATACACCCATTTGTGCTTCCGCAGTTCCGCGTCGGAACCGGGATAGAAAATACCGGAATCCCAATCAAATTCCTTTCCCGTCATTTTCTGGACGAATTGATCGTTGACATACAGCGAAACGTCCGCATCACGAATCAACAAATCGTCGACCGACTCATCGTAGCGGTACGTGCGAGAAATGCTTGCCATCACCACCGTGTCGGGATTGGCTACGGCATTGATGACGGGCGCGGGTTCGGGCATCAGATCGTCGAACTCAATATCTGAATAGCACGACGGCAACAGGATGGCCGCAAGCAGTGCAATATATAGTTTCTTCCACATAGTCTGTTAAAAATAATAAGTGTAGGACACATTCGGAATTATCGGGAAAATGGAAAAAGTTTCGTAGGCCACATCCCAGGGTCGACTGGAACCACTACTTCCCGTCGACGAATAGGCCACCGTCTTGCGCGTGCGCACCACCATCGGATTCATGCGGCAATAGGCATTGTAGAGGCCGACACGCCATACGCCCTTACGGCCCTTTTTCAGCTGTCGGGTGAAGGATGCGCTCAGGTCCAGACGGTGGTAAGCCGGCAGACGCACATTGTTGCGGCTCGTATAGTAAGGCAGGCCGAGGTTCTCGTTTTCCCCGTCGCTCGGCGCTATCCAATCGGGAATGCCGGTATCCTGAAATCCCTGGGAAAGTCCGACAGGCACTGTCATGCGGTTGCCCGTAGCAAATACCCAGGCGGCATTCAGTTCGATACGGTCATTGAGCTTGTAGTTTGCGGTAATATTGATTTTGTGGCGGGTATCAAACTTGGCAGGATACCATTCGCCACGATTGATGCCGTCCACTTTCCGGTCGTTCCACATCAGCCCGTAGCTAAAGCTGCCGGTAAGTTTGCCCACGTTTCGGGTTACAGTCAGCTCACCGCCGTAAACACGTCCTTTTCCATACAGGATGTTTTCCATCTTGTCGTATCCGTAGGCATAGTCCTCGTTCACTTCCGCCACTCCGTCAAGCCACTTGTAGTAGCCTTCGAGCGAAAACGAATAGCCGCGCTCCCAGTCGTAGAACAGTCCGGCGGAAATCTGGTCGCTGATCAACGGACCGGCATCCTTGCCCATCGGCATCCAGTTGTCGGTAGGCAGGTTCACATAGCTGTCGCTCACCTGCTGCACATATTGTCCCATCCGGGCATAGCCGGCCTTGAAACTGAGATTCGGCATAAAGCGGAAATTGACGAGGAAACGCGGCTCGAGCGAGGTTTCCCACCGGTCATAGATGTGTATCGCCGAATAGCGCAGACCTGCATCCAGCCCCAACCATGATAGCGGATTCCAGGCGAAATCGGCATAAACGCCGCCTTCGTTGGCAAAAATCCGATAGTCGGAGAACGTGACATCTTTCGTGTCCTGATTCTTTTCCGTACGGTACGTACCGTAGGAAGGCAGGAAATTATGGTGCTGAAAATATCCGCCAAAACGGAAATCATAGTTGGAGCGTGAATATTTCCAACGGGCAAAAAGCGAAATGTCGTCCACAGAATTACGGTCCTCACGATAGGCATTGTCCGTATCCTGATATTTTTCAGAAATCAGTTCCCTATCATACAGCGACTTGTAGCGCGTAAACGAAGCCGTTATGTCCGAAGTCAACCAGTCATTGTATCGGTACCACCATCCGAGAGAAGCCAGCGTGTTTCCCCATCGCAGCTTGTCGACATTGCGCTCCAAGCTATGGTCTTCGGGATTGTCCTTGCCCGTCTCCGTTTCGCTGCCGAATTTCATCAGGTCGCTGCCCCAATACACGTTCATATACATCCGGCTACGGTCGGAAAAACGATGGTCAATCCGTGCATTGACATCCGTGAAGGCATACCGTGCAATGGTTTTGGCAGCGCCTTCGTCCTTCAACTTGTTGATGATGGCAAGCGCAGGTGCGGAAAGCACATCCAGCCACGAGCGGCGCACGGAAACATCAAACGCCGTCTTGCCCTTGAATATCGGTCCCGTAAGGTGTACCATACCCGATGTCAGCCCCAGCGATGCGGCTCCGTGATAGTTTTCAAAGTCGGGGGAAGCCGTGCGGATATCCACCACGCTCGAAAGCCGTCCGCCGTACTGTGCCGGGAATGACGATTTATAGAAAGTGACGTTGTCGACTATTTCCGTATTGAACGAAGAAAACAGACCGCCAAGGTGACTGATCTGATAAAGAGGCACACCGTCGAGCAATATCAGGTTCTGGTCGTTGCTTCCGCCACGCACATACAGTCCGGAAAAACCCTCAACGCCTTCCGAAACACCGGGCTGGAAAGCCAAAGCCTTGATAATGTCGGGCTCGCCGGTCATCGACGGCAGGCTCAACAGTTGCTGCTTGTCCATCTGCAACATTCCCATGTCAAGCGTCGAGGCATCGGAACGCTTGTTGGCACCTGCCACAGTCTCCACCTCCGGAAGCACGACGCCATCAGGAAGGAAATCCGTAGAATCGTTTTTTTCAACGGTTGTCTGCGCAAATGAACTGAAACAGACAACTCCTGCCACAAAAGACAGCCAATAGAATCTCATATCATTTATCACTTTTCATTAGTCGGAAACAATGCCGGACATCACCGGCTTTTTCCATTACGTTACCAATCGGTTTTTTGACTTTCTAACTAAAGTACACAACATCGACAGCCATATTCTGTTTGGCTGTCTAATGACCGTTTCGGGTTAAACCGCTTTACATTTTTAATTTCGCAAAAGTATAAAAAAATTACCCCCCCGAAAAATTAACATAAATTATATTTTCAACCAACAATGGTAATAATCAAAAGAAGCAGGGAATAAATCAGCATGTTGCGGGCAGTGGCCCCCAACAGCGGATTGAGAGCGGCACCGGTAGAGCGGCGTATTCTCGCCCACGTGGCAAGATGCAGCAACAGATAGACCAACGGAGCGGCCACGAATTTCCATTCCGCCCACACGTCGAAGGTCAACGCCACGGCTGCTATTCCGAAAAGCAGATAGGCCG
>URMA01000056.1 GCA_900548875.1 uncultured Porphyromonadaceae bacterium
CGTGCATGTCAAAGACACGCACGGCCCCACCGGTCTGGACACTATCGTGTGGAACTGAATACTTGGCGATTTTTCATCGCCTCCTTCAAAAACAGAGGGAGAAAGAGCAAAACCGCCCTTTCGGGACCCGATATGCCCTGTTCACAAGGATAGGGTATATCGGGGTTTATTTCCCCAAGCGGGCCTGCAAAATCGCGGTCAGACTCATGGATATTTTCAGGCTTGCGAGTTGCCATTTTGCGGGTCGAGTGAGGCTGCATTTTCCCTGGCCTTTAGCTTGGCTTATTCGCACCTTTTGCAGCCAAAGAAAGATGTCAAATATTTACCCCAATCGTTTGTTTGCAATGATGGATAGGCCCTTTAAATAAACATAAAAGGCATATAAGATTATTATTATTGAGCGATAAATTAGCATTATATGCAATTGGATGCTATGTTTGTGCAAAATAAATGGTATCTTTGAATTCAAAATACAGAAAAGGAATGGGAGCTAAACTGAATAGGATTAAAGTTGTGCTTGTTGAGAAGAATGTCTCGCAGAAAGAGCTTGCGGCCCAAATTGGTAAGAGTTTCAGTACGGTCAATGCTTACTGTGCCAATAGATTGCAACCCAATCTTGAGACTTTAGACCGGATAGCCCAAGTGCTTAATGTACCAATGCGAACTCTCGTTAAGGAGGACTAGTTATTTTAAACTGTGGCAAAAATTAACAATATCCCAACCCTTACTGCCTATCAGCAAAAGTTTCTTGCATGGCAACTTGATCGTCGTCGCTCATCAAGTGATGAAGATAAGTTTACGAGTGTACTTGCTGAAGCTCAGGTTGATTTGAATCCGCATCAGGTGGATGCAGCGCTTTTTGCTTTCAAGTCTCCGTTGAGTATGGGAGCTGTTTTAGCTGACGAAGTAGGGCTTGGAAAAACCATCGAAGCAGCGCTTGTTATCTCACAACAGTGGGCAGAGCGACATCGTCATATACTTGTCATTGCTCCGGCAACACTGCGAAAACAGTGGAGTATGGAATTGGAGGAAAAGTTTTTTCTCCCGTCGGTCATTCTGGAATCCAAGAATTTTAATCGTATCCTTGCCGATACATATAGTAATCCTTTTGATGATAAAGAACATATTGTAATTTGCTCTTACCAGTTCGCAAAGAAACAGATACGTCACATTGAGCGTGTAAACTGGGATTTGGTAGTCCTTGACGAAGCGCATAAACTCCGTAATGTTTACAAATCAAGCAATAAGACTGCCATTGTCTTGAAGGAGGGGCTGAAAAACTACAAGAAATTGTTACTTACGGCTACACCATTGCAGAACAATGTCCAAGAACTGTATGGTCTTATTTCTATTATAGATGATGGCTATTTTGGGGGGCTTAAGAGCTTTAATACTCGATATGGTAAGACCGAACTTCGCAAGGAATCAACATATAAAGATTTGCGTGAGCGCATTCAGCCTATTATCCATCGCACATTGCGAAGCGACGTCCAGGAATACGTGAAATATACCGAGCGGAAGGCTTTGGTGCAGGAATATTATCCAAGTCAGGACGAACAGACCTTGGGTAAAATGGTCAGTGAATATTTGCAACGGGACGAATGTTTTGGTATGCCTCGCAGCCAGCGGTCGCTTATCACACTGGTTCTGCACAAGCTTTTATCATCGTCAACTTTTGCCATTGCAGGTACCTTGCAAACCATTATTGAACGCTTGGAAAATATAGTCGGGGATAATACCTCTGACGAAGCTCGCGATGCAGTGCTTGTGAACGAGCTTTCCAGCGATATGGAGGATTTTGAGGAATATGAAGACGAGTGGCTCGATGAGAACGATGAAGAATTGGACAAAGAAGAGAGAAGGCGTACATACTCGGCTGATGAGATTGAAGAAATTCGGTCAGAGATAAAATATCTGAAAGAGATTCACTCTCTTGCTCTTGGTATTGCCGAGAATACAAAGGGGGAATGTTTGCTTCAAGCCTTACAGATTGCCTTTGAGGATAAACGGAAGAATGGGCAGCCTGAGAAAGCGCTTATCTTTACAGAAAGCAATCGCACCCAGCAATATCTGAAACAACTACTTGAAGCAAATGGATATGCTGGGCGTATAGTGCTGTTCAATGGGAGTAATACTGACCCTAAATCAAAAGAGATATATGCAGCATGGAAAGAGCGCTATGCGGGTACGTCTCGTATAACTGGTTCGTTGACAGCGGATAAACGACAGGCTCTTGTGGATTATTTTCGGGAAGAGGCGCAGATAATGATAGCAACCGAAGCGGCAAGCGAAGGTATCAATTTACAATTCTGTTCGCTGCTGGTAAATTTCGACTTGCCATGGAATCCACAACGAGTAGAACAGCGCATAGGCCGCTGTCATCGTTATGGGCAGAAGAATGATGTGGTTGTGGTCAATTTCATCAATAAAGCCAATCGAGCCGACCAGCGCGTATATGAGTTGCTTGACCAGAAATATAACTTGTTCAAAGGCGTATTCGGTAGCAGCGACGAAGTACTGGGGAGTACAATGGATGGCATCGACTTCGAGCATCGTGTACTTGACATCTACCAGACTTGTCGCACCACGGAGGAAATAGACGCTGCCTTTGACCGATTGCAGGAAGAAATGCGCCAGCAGATAGAGGAGGTACTTGACAAAACACGTACTCGACTCATCGAGAATTTTGATCGCGACGTGGTCAATAAACTCAAAGTGCGCAAGTCTGCCGATGAACAAGCTCTGAGTCAATTTTATCAACTGTTGTGGCAGCTCACTATAAGTATGCTTGGCAGCAGCATAGACAAAATTGACAGCAAGCGATATAGCTTCACCTTGCGTCAGACTCCTGCCGACGCTGGGCAGCCATTCTCCACAGGGCCATACCGTATGGGTAAAGATATTTCAGATGCCTATACCTACCGTGTAGGGCATCCGTTGGCGCAATATCTTCTTGCAAAGGCCAAACGGCAGGATACATCGGACACTGTCGGTATCGTATTCGACTATACCGATTCTCCGGAAAAGATGTCTGTAATTGAAAACGAGGTTGGCAAATATGGAATTCTTGCTGTTAAAATCGTGCACTACCATTCGCCAAAGGATGATGAAGACTGTATCATTGCCACAGCCGTTGATAGCGAAGGCCGTGTCATGCCGGATGATTTCGTTGAGAAATTGATGTCAATTAGCGGCCATGTCTCAAAGGACTTTTTGCCCGTTATGGATGACACTCATTTACAGACGGAGATGGCCTTGAAGCGAAAGGCACTGAATGAAAGCATCGCTTTGCGCGACAAGCAATTTATCGATGAAGAAAGTGCCAAGATTGAACAATGGGCTGAAGATCAGACCTTCTCGCTCGAAGAGGAGCTGCGTGACGTGAAGAAACGAATAAAGGAACGTGAGCGGGAATTCCGAAAAGAGACTGACGACCATCGCCGTCGGCAGTTGCAAACGGAAATCATTAATCTTCAGCGTAACCAGCGACAAAAACGTCAAGAAATGTTTTCTCTTGAGGACGAGATAATAGTACGTCGAGATGCTCTCATCGCTGCCATCGACAGTTCGTTGGATAAAGCAGCCGAAGAGGAACATCTGTTTACCATAGCTTGGCAGGTAGTATAAACGACAAAGTAATAAAATGGAATAAAAACAATATGGCAACACAATTTGATAAGTTCATAGCTACGATGAAGAAGGTGCTGATGCTTGACCAGGCAGACCTGGATTTCGGTATCTATCGCATCATGAACAGGAAACGTGACCAAATAGAATCCTATCTCAACAATGACTTGCGCCGGCAGGTGGCCGAAGCTATCAGCGAGAATGCCTCCAATGATGCGGAAACCCTGCAAAAGGAGCTGGCAAAGTTGGTTTCTACGTTGACGGAGGCGGGCATGAATCCCGACAATGCCCCCAAAGTCCAGGAGCTCAAGGAACGTATTGCCCGTTGCGGTAATAGTGAAGAGCTTGAAAATGAGGTGTATTCACACCTTTCTATATTCTTTGGCCGCTATTATGATGGTGGAGACTTTGTCTCTCAGCGCCGTTACAAGAAGGACGTATATGCCATACCTTACGAGGGCGAGGAGGTGAAACTGTATTGGGCCAATGCCGACCAGTATTATATCAAGACGGCCGAGTATTTCCGCAACTACCGTTTTGCTGTCGATGGCGATAAATTCTGCGAGTTTACCCTGCGTGAGGCTACCACTGAGCAAAACAATAATGTGGCTCAGAATAATATGGAGCGTCGTTTTGCTCTTTGTAAGGAAACGCCGATCGAGGTTATCGGTGATACGCTGCACATATACTTCACCTACGAACTGTACCCGAAGGCGACCAAGCAAAAGGCGCTTGTAGAGGCGGCTTTTGATGCAATCAAAAACGCTATCCCTGCTGAGTTTATTTCCGTTCTGGCTCCGCGTCCGACCGAAAGCGACCGCACCCGTACCCTGTTGCAGAAACATTTGAATGACTATGTGGCCCGCAACACGTTCGATTATTTCATTCATAAGGACCTTGGGGGCTTCCTTTCCCGCGAGCTCGATTTCTACATCAAGAATGAAATACTGGTTATCGACGATATCAATGCGCGCACTCCCGGCGAATTCCTGAAGCATCTCACCGTAATCAAAGCCATAAAGATGGTGGGCATGAAGCTCATTACCTTCCTGGCTTCATTGGAGAACTATCAGAAACGGCTGTGGCTGAAAAAGAAATTTGTCATAGAGTCCAACTATTGCATGACGCTCGACCGTGTGCCGGAAAGCCTCTACGCCGAGATTGCTGCCAACGATGCACAGCGCGAGGAGTGGGTGCGTCTGTTTGCGATTGACGGGATTGAACGCGACCAGCGACACACGGCGGCCTATACCGTGCCGCTGTCGGTGGAATTCCTCAAGGAAAATCCTTTCCTCGTGCTCGATACCAAATTCTTTACGGCAGAGTTCAGGAATACTCTGCTTGCTTCTGTCGACAATATTGATGAGCAGTGCGATGGCCTGCTCATCAACTCCGAGAACTTTCAGGCATTGGAACTGTTGCAGGAGAAGTATAAAGGAACAGTTGATTGTGTATATATTGATCCTCCATATAATTCTCCTTCTTCAGAAATTGCTTATAAAAATAGTTACAAACATTCATCGTGGCTAACCTTGATTAATGATAGACTGAATCTAGGGAAAAAGCTTCTATCATATGAAGGAAGCCAGGTTGTAGCTATTGATAAATATGAACATGGACGTTTATATCTTCAATTATTGGAAATTTTTGAGGGTTATGATATTGTGTCTGTTGCAATTGAGCATAATAAAAAAGGGACAATGGGAGATCATTTTTCTTACAATAATGAATATGCAATTTTTACAGTGCCGTATACGAGGAAGAAGTTAAATGTTCAGATAAGAAATAAAAATGATTGGGAATGGTCTAAGTTTAGGAATTGGGGAAGTGAATCAGAAAGAACCGATGCTAGAAATTGCTTTTTCCCTATTTATGTGAAAGATTTGCAAATTATAGGATACGGAAGCGTGTGTGATGATAATTTTCACCCGAAATCTAATGTTGAGATAAAGAATTTGTCTAAATGCTTTGACGCCTTCGGAAATCTTAAAGACGTGAATACTGATGTTGTGGCAATATATCCTATTGATGTTCAAAATATAGAAAGGAAGTGGAGGTATGCTTTTCAGACGATGCCTGAAATTATCAATGTTTTAAAGGTTGTGAAAATAGGAGATAGAATAGATATTGAAATGCCTAAGTATTCTGAGCAATTCAAAACCTTATGGTATGGTCCTAAATATAATGCGGGTGATTATGGGACTAAAATTTTAACATCGATGGGAATATCGAAAGACCTATTTCAATTCCCAAAATCAATTTTTACGACTAGAGATTGTGTTTATGCCGTAACAGAGAAAAATAGTTATATAATTGATTATTTCGCAGGTTCTGGTACTACAGGTCATGCAGTTATCAACCTTAACAGAAAGGATCAAGGCAAGCGCAAGTATATTCTCTGTGAAATGGGCGAATATTTTGATACGGTAACCAAACCTCGTATTCAAAAGGTAATTTACAGCAAGGATTGGGACGGAGGCAAACCTGTGTCACGTGAGGGCAGCAGCCATTGTTTCAAATATATGCGTTTGGAGCAGTACGAGGATACGCTCAATAACCTTACCATAGAGCCGGCAAATATCAGCAAAGATAATGTTGACTTTTATGGCGGATACATGCTTGGCTATATGCTCGACATCGAGACTCGCGATTCGCTTTTCAATATGCAGTGGTTTAGAAATCCGTGGAATATGAAGCTGCGCATCATCCGGCAGAATGAAACACGTGAAGAGAATATCGATGTAATCGAAACGTTCAACTACCTTATCGGTCTGAATGTAACGAGCATTCTCCATCCCAAGAAAGGGGTTTGCACGGTCGAGGGTGTGACCCGCCGCGGGGAACGCACACTGGTTATCTGGCGTGACTGCGACACGGTGGACAATGATGCGCTTAACGATTTCTTCCGTCGTATGAGCTATTCTACGCGCGACACGGAGTTCGACCGCATCTATGTGAACGGCGACAACAACCTGGAGAATCTGCGCACCGATGAAGAGCAATGGAAAGTGGTTCTCACTGAGCAGGAGTTTGCAAAACGCATGTTTGAGGATTGCTAAAACCGGAGAAACACCATGCCAAGAAAACAAAGACAAACAAGACAACTACAGGTTGAAGGCAAGCTGAGCAATTCGCTTGTCCTCAATCGGTATCTACTCTCGCTGTTTGGTGCTTCCAGTTTGGAAGCGCTTAGCGAACATTTGAAAGACCCCGTTCTTGAAGGTTGGGACGAAAACAATGTGTCGTACTTTCACAAAGAGCTTGTGCAGCGGTTGTTTGCAACCAGCGAGCTGACCGAGGAGATGTTGTTGGCTTATGACGAGCATATTTTCCGTCACACCAAGGCAATCAGCGAGAAACGCGAAGCTCGGATAAGGTGGAAATATTTCCAGTATCTTAGTCTGTTATTCACGGAGATATATCTCGACAAATATTTCAGCGACAAGAAGAAATTGCTTGCCGATATTAACACATATCTTCAATCTGGTTTCAATGCTGATCCGAAAACTTATCATGGTATGACGGATTTCACGGAAGCCGATCTTAACAAGGTGGCTTTCTGGTCGGCTACGGGTTCGGGTAAGACACTGCTCATGCATGTAAATGTGTTGCAGTATCGCCATTATGCCGGGAAATATCGTCAGAAGCCTAATCGCATCATTCTGATTACGCCTAATGAGGGCTTGACAAACCAGCACCTTGAAGAGTTCCGGAAGAGCAATATCGGAGCAGATGTGTTCAACAAGAACACCGCCAGCGGGATGTTTGCGGGTCATGACATTGATGTTCTTGAAATTACCAAACTTGGAGACACCGATGGCGACAAGACGGTGGCAGTGGGCTTTTTTGAGGGCAACAACCTGGTGTTGGTAGATGAAGGGCATCGAGGTTCCGGCGGTGATGCATGGAAACAAAGACGCGACAAATTGTGTGAAACCGGATTCTCTTTTGAGTATAGTGCCACCTTCGGTCAGTCGATATCCGCGATCAGCAATGCTGCAAAACGTCTGGAGATGCTGCACGAGTATGGCAAGGCTACGCTTTTCGACTACAGCTATCGCTATTTTTATAATGATGGCTATGGTAAGGACTACCAGATTCTGAACATGAACAGCAATTGGGGCAGTTCGCTTAGCGACAACCAGCTCATCATGTACCTGACGGCTTGTATGCTCAACTTCTACGAGCAACAGCGTTTGTATCGTGACAATCGGGCTGATTTACGTTCATTCCTTTTGGAGAATCCTCTTGCCGTGTTTGTAGGTGGCTCGGTGACGGTTGATAAAAGTATCGGGTCACAGGAAGTCAGCGACATTGTCTTTATTCTGAAATTCTTTCAGCAGTTCATTGCCGATAAACAGGCTTCAATCGGCAATATAGATCATCTCTTGCATGGAAGTGATGGGCTTACTGACAAGTATGGGCATCCTGTCTTTGCACGTCAGTTTGCCTATTTGCGCAACCTGCCGGAACATGGGGCGGAAGACATATACAATGATATGCTGGGGCTGGTGTTCCATTGCTCGGTTGCAGGAGCACATTTGCACCTTGACAACTTGAAAGGTAAGGACGGCGAGATAGGTATGCGCATCGGCAATGGCGAATACTTCGGCATCATCAATGTTGGAGACAGTGGTACGTTGGCAAAGAAATGCGAGGAAGTCGGACTTAACGTAATGAGTAAGGAGTATACCGAAAAGTCGCTTTTTGCCAATATCAATAAGCCCGACAGTAGTCTGAATATTCTCATAGGTAGCAAGAAATTCACGGAAGGATGGTCGTCGTGGCGCGTTTCTACCATGGGCTTGCTCAACGTGGGTAAGTCGGAGGGGAGTCAGATTATCCAGTTATTTGGCCGAGGTGTACGTTTGAAAGGCTATAAATTCTCGCTGAAACGTTCCTCTGCCCTGGACGCTTCTCTTCAGCCAGAAAGTAAACCGCGTTTTATGTATAACCTTGAAACGCTCAATATTTTTGGTATTAAGGCCGATTATATGGAACAGTTCAAGCAGTTCCTCGAAGATGAAGGCCTGCCGACAAATGACTCTGATTGGGAGAAGTTTGATTTGCCTGTTTTGCCCGTTGCCAATCTCAGAGGAAAGCGGTTGAAATACCTGAAGATAAAAGAAGGCTGTGATTTCAAGAAGGATGAGAAGGTAATAATTAAAGCAGGTATGCTGAGTAATACTCCTATTACGCTTGATTATTATCCGAAAATACAAGCGATGCGCAGTGCGGGCCGCAAGAGTATTCTTGACGAGACAAATACCACTTTGCATAAAGCAATATTGACACCGGAGCATCTTGCATTCGTTGATTGGAACAGGATATACTTTGCCATAATAGACTACAAAAATGAACGTAGCTGGTATAATCTGTGTGTGTCTTCCGAAGATATCAAGGAAATAGCCTTGGATAGCAGCTGGTACACGCTGTTTATTCCCGAACCTCAGATGTCGTTTACGGATTTTGGCAGCCAGACGGCTATGTGGCATGATATTCTTGTCGCTCTGTTAAAAGGCTATGTGGAAAAGGTGTATAACAATGCGAAAAGCCGTTGGATGAGCCGAAATGTGGAGACTGCATACCTTGACAGCAGCCATCCTAATTTTGAAGAGGAATATCGTGTCCTTACACACAAGGAATTGTTCAAGAACGAGGATGAAGCTGGTTTCTGCAAGGCAATCAATAAACTGAAATAGGAATTGACGGCAGGTACCTTTTCGAAATCAATCAGGATTGCAAATTCGAACGATTTTGAAGCGTTGTGTATAGCCGGACACCTGTATCAGCCGTTACTGTATCTGAATGAATCGAGCTTTAAACACAAGGAAATCGGCAATCTCATTGAAGTGAGGCCTGTAGCGTTGAACAAAGGTGAACGTGATTTCGTGTGCGATATACAACGGTTCTTTGATAATAATCCTGCTTTTTTTGAAGGTAAATCATTGTATTTACTTCGCAACAAAAGTCGTAAAGGTATTGGATTCTTTGATGATAGTGGATTCTATCCTGATTTTATCGTATGGCTTGTCGTAGGCGAGCATCAGTATGTGTCGTTTATTGATCCTAAGGGTATTACATATTTGAATGGCTTCGCCAGCAGCAAAATTCAGTTGTATAAATTTATCCGTGATGATATAGAGCCGGGATTGCACGATACAAGTATTACCTTGAATAGCTATATTATCTCAAACACGGAGATGAAAGATGTGAAGCATTGGGTTGATTTCCCGGAATTGGATTTGAGCAGCAAACAGAAGAAGTTCAATGAACATCATGTCTATTTTCAAGGAGACCAAAGGGACTCGTATATTAGACTGATATTGGAGAATATGATTTCCTCATCAGAGACCAATGTGTAAACGAATGCTGTTTTCAACATGTGTGTTTGGGAAAAACGGTCTTCAGAAATTTCAGATAGGCATTTGCATACAAGTTTGCACCGATAGTTCAGAGATAGAAAAATCCCCTTGTTGTAACTTATTTACAACAAGGGGATTATCTGATTTTTTGTATTTTAATTCGACGGTATAAAGTTGATTATCTGTTCGCCGTTGTCCGCAACATTGTCGATTGTGATTTTATCGTTTCTCAGTGATTGTGCCGACCACGTTGGCACCGTCTCTGAATCCTGTAAATGTGATGTATGGCCTTTCAGGACTTGTGGAAAAAGTTTGTAGTTCATAATCCAAGACCTGAAATTCGGAAATCTGATAGTCTGCCATTGCTGTTTTTGAGAATGTAGTGTGTTACTATGTGAGTACACCATGCTTTGCTTGTACTTTCAGAAAGCGCACGAACCGTCCTTTCTTCTCCCGTTTGATTTCGTGGAATTGCAGGATACCGTAAACAGAATCCCGTGTAAGGTTGTATTTCTTCATGGCTTCCTGTACGGTGTAGTATTCCGATGAGTTTTCTTCGGCAGTCTGTTTGGACAGGTCGAAATGAAGTTTGGAGTAGAATATCTGCCCATGCTCCTTCTTCGAGGGTGAGTTTTCTCTGTTCTGGAAATTTATTGCAGACCGTAAGGTCTGCAATAAAAGCTGCGCCTCAGCATAGCTCATAAGCAGGCTTATGGCTCTGCGTTCGGCTTACATTTTATTTCCTTTTTTGTTTACTCTCGTAAACCATTGTCAACACACATCAACTACTGCGTCAGTGTGACATCGGGCAAAAGCCCTTAATTGTTCCGCGGTAGAAATATGGTAGAAAAATAAGGCGGACTACTGAATCCGACTGCTATCAGCCAGATTTTGGACAAATAAAAAAGCCGCTGATTTACAGCGGCTTCGTTATAGTTGATTCTAATTCGTTGCAGTCAGTTATACGCAATCACTTTCCGATGCAAAACGTGAAATTAAATCATTATATTGCTGTATTTGAACGTGTTGTTTTACTCTGTA
The DNA here is from genome assembly GCA_900548875.1 of uncultured Porphyromonadaceae bacterium. Classification (GTDB taxonomy): domain Bacteria; phylum Bacteroidota; class Bacteroidia; order Bacteroidales; family Muribaculaceae; genus Limisoma. Next base: position 11,034 of record URMA01000056.1, read on the forward strand.
AAATCTGTGAGCAACAAACCAGCAACAGAATTGAAAGCCTTGCTATTGAAAGCGGTTGCATTAGGGAATAAAGATAGCAATTTCAAAGTTACTTGTATAACGTTCGTGATTATTTCACCGATTGTTTCTCTCCAATGTCGGATGCAGACACGAAAAAGGGCGGTCGCCGCCGCCCATAGTTTTATTTGTAACTTGTCTTCTTGTCTGCCGTAAATAGGTTTTTATAAACGTCAAAAGCAACTTCAAAATAGCAACTTTCGATGAGTTCTGACATAGCGTGAGGATATAATAGGAACCGGACAACATCACGCCCGTCAGACCCGACTACACGTTTTAATACGATAAAGTATAGCAGGGGATATTCCGATTTCCAATAACGCTCTGCATAATCCTCGCCATTGGTTCGTGCGTATGATTTATACATTGTTTCAGATGACGAGCAAAGGGTTTCGCCGAGCGATAGGAAAAACGGGAATGAATATTCGGCATGGCCTTTGAACATTTTATGATAGAATCGAGGTGTGATTGTAATTACCTGTCCGGGTTCAATATTGCTCATGCTGCTATAATCGGCTTCGGATAAAAGAGCAGCCATTATCATTCGTGATACAATCCATTCCGTTTGTAAAACAGGGTAACGCCAGCTGTATTCTTTGAAATCACAAAAAAGGTATCGTCGTCCTGCATACTCTCCGATGAATAGGCTGTTGAAATTATCGACAGCAACACCCTCGCCAAGATAAACGAGTGTCGTGTTTTTGCGGCTTTCCCATTTCCCTGTTTTTCGGTCTTGCTGCCAATATAAGGCCGATTTTATTTCCTTTGATTTTGTCGCCAGTTGTGCCGGAGCTGCATTGTTTCTATCCTGCGCCATACAGTTTGTAGAGAATGCAATTACGGCCAAAATAATTATGGACAGTTGTTTCATATTATATACCTGATTTTAAGATTAAATATTCGACTTTTCTCAACCGGTCGAGGTATTCCATTTCCGCAGGGAATACCTCTAACGCCCTTATAATTACTCGCCTTTCGTTGTGGTAATCTTTCTGTTTCCGGTATAATATCATCAATCGTTTGTATGCGTGGTGGGCTGTATAACCGATGGATATATTGATTTCATACGTGGCTATGGCATCTTCTATTTTCCCCATTTTTTCATAGGCAATACCCCTGTTGTTGAGTTCTACACAATGTTGGAGAGCTGTTCCACGCTTGCGGTTCTCTGCTTGAATATGGGATAATTGTTCCCGTGTGATTGAACCTCCGAGGCTAAATTTTTTGTTTAGAGGAGGTGGGGATTGACGCTTTGAGTTGTGGATGCCTTGCAACACGCCGCCGATAACGGCGACAACCAACCCGAATAATATGAAATAGAAGAATGCGCCCATATTTTGTCGTTTTGGCGATACTATCGCCTTGACAGAGCGCACGCAAAAGAAGCGTGGGCATTCCTGTTGGTTTAGAGGTATCGCCAAACACCTGAAGCCCTAACAAGGAAAATGCCCACGCATATACGCAGGCATCTACCATTGCTTTTAAGGGCTTCGATGAAATTGGCGATTTCCTAAACCTCAAAACAATAGCAAACGCTATATTACAATATTTTGCCCCAAATATAAACAAAGTTTTTGATATGGACAGGGGTTCCGGTTTAGAATATTGTTTGTTGTTCAATCAGATAAATCGCCGGACAACGGCAAAAATCTTTTTCCGATACACGACCACAATAATTGCCAGCACAATCCAAAAGCCTCTCATCTGTGTTTGTTGCCACCATGTCAATTCTCGTTCGACCGGTACGGCCTTTTCTACAATTTTGTCCCTATACACAAGACTATCTCGGTAGACTACCTCTTTTTCGGTCGGTACGGGCTTTTTCTGCGGCTTGTTTGCCAGCGAGTGGAACAATGCCCCGTCGGGAGTTATTCGAGCGTCAGAAACGGCGTATGACGTTTCCAAATGGCTCGTTGTATCTCGGACTGTCTGACGCTCGCTTTCAATCGGAACCTCGACAAACACCGTGTCAGGGATATACTCGGTACGGACAACTGTTTCCACCCGCACGCTGTCTTGTGTAGAGGAGGTAAGGTGGCGGGGCGGGCAACAGCCGACTACCGCCAGCAGGATTATAAAAAATACTATAATTTGAAGTCGTTTCATGTTTGTTTGTTATTTTTGTGTCATTATGGAAACAAAGGAGTTTTATCAGTCGCTTATGGCTGTAATCGAATACATTGCGGCGGGGCATTCGGAAGTTACTTGCGAAAAAGGCGAGGAACTATCCGGGGAGTATTGGCCTCGTATATACCGGCTGTTCTCGAATGAGCATGTCGGGGTCGGAATCAGCGGTGGCGATTTCCATATTACTCAGCCCCAATACCTCAGTCCTATTTACGCCGATTGCGGCCATGCCCTCGAAGAAATCGGAAAGAGGGAAGCGGACAGGCAACTTGATAATAGGGTGAAAGAATCCAATATCAAATATGCCCGTCGAGCCTTTTGGATTTCAGTAGGGGCACTCATAGTGGCTGCGACCTCGCTTGTTTGGCAACTCATCCAAGCGACAGCATGAACGATAGGAAAGCCAATGCTAATGCTGTCAAAGCTATGATATATGCCCTATCTACAATCTGTTCGTAGGTCGGTTTCTTTTTCTTCACGTTTCTCATACGATTTCGATTTTGATAGGCTCCCCTCTGTCGGAGGCTGCTTTGAGTATCTCGTACACCTTACGGAACGTGGCCGTCGAGTTCAGTACCTTGCCGACCTCTTTGTTTTCGCCGACCAAGATGCATCCTGCGCTGTCCTTTGCCGTGTTCCCGATGTGGATTAGGATGCCGTCGAAATGGGGAACGTCAAGCAGTCTCGGCAAGTATCCGTCGCAGAACTTGTACTGCGCCTTGTCTTTGTACTTCGGCGACTGTACTTTCAGCGTGATGTCGTATGTCCCGTATGGGATAGCGGTTTCGGCGTACACTTTCTTTTCCCCGTTGTCAAAGACCCCGTTTTTGTTCAGGTCTCGCACGGTGTCCTCAATAGTGTCGCATACTTTCTGCCCGTCGATATATAAATGGCCGATAGTGTAGGCCGGTTTCAGGGCAATTCGTTTGAGTGTAAGTTTCATATCTTAGATAGTTAGTTGGATAGTAATGTTGCGATTTGAACTCCGCACTTTCGGATAGTTTTCCCTACGGCAGATGCGTCCATTTGTTTATCTCCGCAGAATGATATTCCCAATACGCCGAGCGGTTTATCACCTTGATATAAGGCAAGTAAGGCTATCTCGTTTACGTCGTTGGACTTGAATTTGTAATAAAGCCGTTCGTCAAATTCACGCATTGATTCTATATGTCCGTAGAAATATCCGTCCTCGAAAATTTTAGCTATAAAAGGGTACTTTGATAAACTGAAATCGGTATATTCTTCATCTACATTCAGCACACCGTCGGAAACCGCTTCAATACGCATATCGCCGTACAGGAATGGCAATCCCGTAGTGAGATTTTTCGCTCCGTTGTGTAGTTCGATGAGCCAGACCCGGTCAGCATCGAGCGTTGGTAGTATGCGGTTAAATATCATCCGTATATTTGCATCGGCACTCATACGGCGTGATACAGCGTCGTTGTGTTGCTCTGTTTGCACCTGTTCCATTTTGTCGAGCAGGTAACGAGGATTCAGGGCAAAAAATACGACATATCCCGTGATTAGTAGGATAAATAAACTTTTCAAAATGGAGAAGAAGCCGAACTTCTCTTGCAAGTGGAGTAGCTTTTGAAGCCACCCGATACCCTTTTCGATTTTTTCCTGCATATCGTTTTGTTTTTAATGATAAGGCAAAGGTAAATAAAGTGATTGTATTATAATCATTATTGCGCAAAAATTAAAGCACGAGCCAATCATTAAGGTTGATGATTTGAAACATGAATGAACCGTCATTGGCGGAGGAATCATCGCTGACCTCTGCGATAAAATACGACGTTCCAGCTTCGAGTAAAGTAGCTTTCATCAGACCGCTGCCATATCCGGTCATCATCACGATATAACTCCCGGTTATCAGCCCCCAATTTGACGGAAAATTTACTCGGTATTTCCCTGTTCCTTGACGGCTTACGCTCAATGTACTTGCATTGTCGTATGACTTGTAGCTAATAGATGCTCCCGATGAATATCCGGTTACAATACCTTGGGCAAGCACGTTCAATTTTCTGCCGTATTTTGATGTGGTCATCAAATTGATTCGGTTCAATACAATCCAGCCATAAAACTGCGTCGATGTACCATATCCCATCAACTCTACACACTCACGAGATAGCGATATGGCCTTTTTTTGTGTTCCGTCTTCATAGAAATACTTGCCACTTGGAGCCGAATATTCTATCGATCCCGTTGTAATTTCACTGCCCCACCTATAATTGGCGATGCACATACGCCTACCGCTTTGTTCTACTCCCCATTCCAAAGTACCAACTGTAACCCAACCGCCGCCGGAGGCAATCGGCACTACGTTGTCGTGAGTGGATTGTTTGCCGCCTATCACGATAGAATCAGTTTCCCTGACAAACGGTGAGCGGAGAGAACCTTGTATCAGTATGTCTGTAAATGTTCCTCCGTTGGCTTTGATGTTTCCAGCAGAATCCCATGTGATGTTCCCTTTGGCGAGTTGGCCGGAACCGTCCACGCCGCTGAAATAAATCATCGTTTGCCCTGCGGTGTTTGCAATCTGTATGGTCGCATTTTTCATCGACAGCACATTGGCGACTGAGGCGTTCCAATCTATGTAGGTCTTGTCATTGCCGATGCGGAACGCATTGTTCAGAAAATCCATGAAATTCTTGCCGTTGGCCGATGCCACTTTGTTCGTTATGACTTGCCCCGGCAATACCTCCGTAAAACCGTATAGAGAAACGTAGCTGCGCTCTCCGTCATACTCGCTGTTCAGTACGCCCATGAGCAAGTGATAATATCCGGCCACGCCCTCCATTGCGATAGCCTGTTCGCTGATGTAAAACGTGCCGGTCTTGGCCGTTTTGCTGACTTTTGCGTAGAGGTAGTATTTTTTTGTTCCGTCGGTCAGCGTCGGCGTGGTAAAGGCGGGGAGCGACCAAAACTTATACTCGTCGGCTGCATGGCTTGACGATATGGTGTCGATGCCGAGCGTGTAGTGCTGGATGATACCGGCAGGAACAGACAGCACCTTTGTCGCCTGATTGTACGTTACGTTATGGACAACGGGGGACGGGTTCGTCATGCTATTGACGAACTCAAATTGCAGGCTCTTGTCGCCGATAAGCATAGCCATAGTTTTTACGGCTATGGGGTTTATGGAGTTCGAAAAATTATCGAGCAAGGCATCGCCTAACATTTCGATAGTTTCCATAGAATCCCGATACCGGCGTTTGGTGAACTGCAAAGCCTCTTTGTGGAGGGTATCCATAACCACCTCGTTACTTTCGATTTTCCGCAGATCACTCGATACCGTTCGCCCGACGGTAGAGTTTGACAATTCTATTTCGGGGCTGTGGGGATTATTGATGTAATCCTTTATCCCGATAATCCTGACAAGCACTCCCTCCGGCTGGAACCGCTCGTCGGAGAATTGAACGAACCCGCCCAACTTTATCATACCGCCGATATTGAGCCAATCTTTCTTCGCCCATATCCCGTCCAATTCGCCCGTGAACGTGAATTTCTGTTCTTCGTTATCGTACAGGTATTTCACCCCCTGCCGGAACATGTCCCACGATGCTCCGGTTTTTGTGGCGTTGTCGCAGATGTACGCTGCAGGCAGCATACAATGAAATACGGCGTATGTATCTCCGACTTGGGGGATATAATTTCCGCCTGGCATCGTTTGTCCGTCTATATCCTGCGGGACGATTTCAAACCGGCGGGCGGCTTTCCCTTCTTTGGCATTGTGGATATACTTTGCCTCGAATTCCTTTCCGGCCAACATTCCCGTCTGTGGAATAATTGTCAGCGTTTCGCCCTCAATCAGACAGTCCTCGAAATTCAGCGATGCCGGTATGCTGCTATCTACAATGTCGTAAAAATGCTTGCTGGCATCAACCACCGTAACGGCACTTATTGTCCCCACACGGGAGGGGTATATTTCCGAACAATCGAGGCTATCTTCTGCCTGTGAGGATAACGGTTTATCGGCACGGCGTATGGAGAACCCGTCCGCATCCGTTTGATAGGTTCGAGCCTTACTGCTGTCAAATCCCTGTTCGCCTTCGAAGTGTTCACCGTCGAACCGGATTGTTTGGCTTTTGGGCAACAGCAATTCGGAACTTCCGTATTGGCTGGCGTCGATGTTTTGTTCCCCGCCCTGAATATATAGAATTTCGATAGGCGTAGAATCTTCGTAGTTGGAGCGTCCGATGCCGGGCTTAAATCCGTTCCCTTTACCATACGATAACGGCAGCGGGTTGTCCCTGTTGTACTCGACTTTCCACAACGACACCTGCTTACCGACAAATTCGTACTCCGTTTCCCATTCATCAGCCATTTGGGATAGTGCGTCGATGCAATACGCATGATTGTACGATATGGTCTTTTCGGGAGCGTCAATGCACCGTCCGATAGTCCAACCGCTGTCCCGCTGGTTCATATTATCCACGAACATTTGCAGGTGTTCGATAGGTTTGGCCGTCAGCGGGAATTTCAGCCGTCTATCTACGGGGTTCCTGAATTTCCACTTGCCCGCCTTTGCCTGCGGTGAATCGAATACGACGGTGTACTCGAAATAGCGGCTGTGCTTCATCGTCAGGCTCTCGGGCTTTTCGAGCGTGTAGGTCTCGTTCTCATAGACACAATACGCCCCGACAGGTATTTCGACGTGTTCCGCCAGCGAGAAATAGAGCGTCAGATTATGGTCGCCCTTTATAGCCCGATAGCGGTAGCTGCTGTCATCGACCTGTATGTTGAGTATTTCGATGTTGTTATGGAGAATTTTCATCACGTAAATTGGTATATCTTCCCGTTGCCACACTTGGTGCAGCGGATTGTGGTTATAAACGGAAATTCCTCTTTAGGAATTTGATCGAGAACACTTTTAATGGCGGATGAGTTTGTGAAAAACTTACCCTCCGTACCGTTCTGCGTGAACTTAATGAGATACCGACCTTCCCCGTGTTGTGTTTTCATTCCGGGGATAAAGTCGATAACTTCTATTTCGCTGTTCAGAACGTCCGTGATAGACACCTGTTGGCAGTTGAAAATCTTGCGGTCGTCCTGCTGCTTGATACCGAGTTCGCTGAAACGCTTTGCCATATTACTGGATATTTAGGGTTGCACAATCGTCGTCGATTTGACGTTTGATAGCTGCCCGCTCGGATAAAAAGGCTTTGTATGCAGCGATTTTCGGCTGGGCATCGGTACTCGATTTAGCCCCGTATATCCCCATTGTCGCAGCGTTGTACTCGTTGATAAGTTTCTGCTCGTAATCCCTCGGCCATAAATGGTTGATTACGGCCTCGGTCAGTTTGTCGCTCGTTACCGTACCCCACACGACAACCTCCTGACACTCCCATTTCGTTGTGGTTTCCTCCGTGTCAGCTCCGGCGGGTATTTCGACTTCTTTAATGTCCCAACGGTAGGTGTAAGAACCGTCCCCGTTTGCCTCGTAGATAGAGGGCTTTTTGTCATAGATTGCCATAGAAACTCGGTTTAATTATGGTTTTCAATAAATGTTTGGAATTGCTGTGTTTTGCCCAGCCGAGCCAACTGCACACTCCCTGTTTGTAGTCTTTGGCAGATAGGTTGGGCTGCTTGTTAAGCCGGGCAACGGCACGGCAAAAATTCTTCTTGATGCTCTTGCGGATTAGCTTGTGTTCGTGGTAGAAAACGAACCCGACGAAATCCAGCCCCCGCCCGTGCTTATCGCTGCGATTTTTAGCGATAGGGAATACCTGGTAATTTGCCTTTATCGTCAAATGCAGGTTGTCACGGAGATAGGCATCTATCTGTGTGAGTAAATCATGCAGGAACGCCTTGTCCTTGTGCAGAAAAACCATGTCGTCGGCATACCTGAAATAATATTTGACACCGACCTCCTCTTTTATCCAATGGTCAAAGTATGCGAGGAACAGGTTGGCGAAATATTGCGACAGGTAATTGCCGATAGGGACACCGGCGGCACTATCTATGATTTGGTCGAGTAGAGCCAGCGTGTCCGGGCATTTGATTTTACGGCGCACGATTTGTTTCAGCACATCATGGTCGATACTCGGATAGAATTTCTTAACGTCGATTTTCAGGCAATATCGGGTGTTCTCCACGTCTTTCAACGCTTTATCTACTTTCAGCATACACCCGTTTATACCCCTATTTTTGATGCAAGAAAACGTGTCCGTCGTGAACACCGAAACCCATATTGGTTCGAGAATGTTCATTATAGCGTGATGAACGATTCTGTCGGGGAAATACGGCAG
>URMA01000057.1 GCA_900548875.1 uncultured Porphyromonadaceae bacterium
TTGTAATCTCGGGGTCGTTGGTTCGAATCCGACAAGAGGCTCAAGAAAGCAACCGGAAAAGGTTGCTTTTTTTGTTTTATACCCCTGCGGATTTCCACCGATGAAACTTGCACATCGGGAATCCAACGGCTAACTTTACCGGCAATCACAACTCCCGCCTATCTATGTTTGAAAAGATTTTCGCAGCACCCTTGCAAGGCTATACGGAAACGGCCTGGCGCAATGCCCACCATAATGCTTTCGGTGGCATCGATGCCTATTATACGCCTTTCGTCCGTTTGGAAAAAGGAGAAATCCGCAACAAGGACCGCCGCGAAACCCATCCGGCATCCGACACTACCGGCTGCCTTGTTCCGCAAATACTGGCTTCGGAACCTGACGAAATCCGACGGCTCACCGACTACCTTAGCGGACTGGGCTACAGCGAGATTGACATCAACTGGGGATGTCCGTTTCCGCCTGTCGCACTGAAAGGCAAGGGATCAGGCATCCTGTCACATCCGGATAAAGTCGAAACACTTGTAACTGAAATGCAAAATTACGCGGATATCCGCTTTACGGCAAAAATGCGGTTGGGTTGGCAGTCGGCCGACGAATGGCAACAGCTCTTGCCCATTCTGAACGACTCTCCCCTACAGCACATCACGCTGCACCCGCGCATCGGAAAACAACAATATAAAGGCATCGTCGACTTGGATATGTTCCAACAGTTCTACGACGAATGCCGGCTGCCGCTTGTCTACAACGGTGACCTTTGCACCCTTGAGGACATACGCCAACTCCACGTCCGTTTTCCAAAACTGAAAGGCATCATGCTCGGACGCGGACTGCTTGCCAATCCAGCTTTGGCACTCGAATGCCGCAACGACCGGCCGATGGACAACCGGAAATTGCTGAACCGTACCACTGACATGCTCCGACAAATCTGCGCATATTACAGCCAAACCATTGAAGGCGGCGATGCCCAGCTCCTGCAAAAACTGAGAACCGTATGGGAATACCTTTTCCCCGACCTCGACAAAAAGCTCCGCAAAGCCATCCTCAAAGCCTCTACCCTCACCGCCTACGACACCGCCGTCGCTACGGCATTGAAATAAAAAACGCTCCCGACGAATCATCGCCGAGAGCGTCTATAATATACAGGGAATTAATCTTGTTATAAAACAACCTTAAATACTTCCTTTCCTAATTTAACGATATATACGCCTTTCGCAGCCAATTCATGCATTTGAATGCCACTATTCAGTTTTGCCGAATAAACAAGCTGTCCGCCCAACGAATAAACGGCCACTTGTTCCGGCTGGCTGACTTCAAATACCAAGGACATTCCGCTTGTATAGACCTTATTGCCAGTTGTAAGAGCTTCTATGCTTGAATTCATCTGCACATCAACCAACTCTGAATATTCAGAATAGACAGTCGGCCCCCAAATGCCTTCTTCATCCAATGACCACGACCAGGCAGCAACAGCATATTGATAAACATTGTCCGCCGTCAGCTGCAAACCGTCAAAGCGATAGCTTGTCAAGTCTCCACCTTCCAATTCGACACTTCCTACAGAAGTCGTACAAACATCTCCGGCTTTCAATTGTTGCGAAACATAAATATCGTCAATCAACAATTGACCGCTTCCAGAAAATGTAATGACAAAATGAGTGGATTTTGAGCCATTTTCAAATGACACTACTCCCGACTGCATGCCATCATCCTCCAACACAAACGACTGGCGCACATATTCTTCGCCATTATAGCTGTCAACATACACCTCATCGCCCTTCTTGCCGTACACATTCAATTTCACAGAATAGTGTCCATTACCAAGCGACAAGTCCATATCCGGAGAAGTCAATATGCCAAAATCCCCATAATCCTTCCAGTAATTGTCCAAACCAATCATACCTTTTACCGTACAACCCTGATTAATGAGCCAACCCGGCATCTTGGCATAATCGTTTAGATCCGTATCATAAAACATTAAAGGCCAATCCAGCGTTCCATCCTCTATTTTCTCAAAATCCTCATGCAACAATTCATAATCCTCGTCACCTTGAGCCGTATGCTTCAAAAACAGACGGACCAAATAGCCTTGCGCACGATATACAGGACTCCAGTTGGCAGTAAAACCTGTAGCCGATACGTCTGTGGCAGGAAGCACATCAGGAATTTCCATAGATGTAATTGGGACAAACACTTCAATCGGTTCTGATTCGACAGATGTATACTTATCATTTTTTGCCTTAACACAATAATAGTATTTACCACCTTTCACTGTTCCCTCTACAGTCAGGAAATTATCTGTAGTTTCCTTGTTTTCGAGCAAATAAACACGATTATCGCCGTCCAGACTATAGACAGAGACGAGATAGCTTGTTGCTGTAAACACCTTGTCCCATTGTGCCGTAAAATGTGTAAAATCAACGTCTCGGGGAGCATGGGCTATTGGTGCAGAAATTCCATATACATCCTGTTCAATGGAACAGTCGTCAAAGAACCACTCATCTGATTCCGAAGAAAGCTGAACACATGCCACTTGATTACCGAACATGTTATGCTGGAAAGTCATTTCATATTCAGCCCACTCATCAGTAATTGTTACCGTCTGACGCGTATAGTAGTTTGAGCTCCACTTGTCATACAAGAACCCATGTACAACGGCAGTACTTCCGTCAACCGCTTTTGCCTTAAAACGCAAAACAAAGTTTCCGTCATCCAAGCGCACATCTGTCAAAGGTGTCATAATGTACCCTGAACCCTCATACGTATAGCCGTAGTCATCTTCAAACATACACGGACGCAAAGCTATCGCACCACCCGCCTGATGCACACCACGACCATACCATTGTATTCCGTGTGTATATTCCACCGGAATTGTGCCATTCATTAAAGAAACTTCCTCAGCTTCCGGCTCATTTTCACTTCCGGATGTCATCAAGGAAAAATCTTCACTAACTAAAGTCATCAATTCACCCTTAACCGTTGCCTTCAACTGAAACAGTCCAACACAGACAAGGGCAATCAGAACAAGTACTTTTTTCATCGTATACTTCTTATTTTTAATAAATTATATAATAAATACAAGGCAGCAAAAAGTTCTACTATTTCAACATTTATTAATCAGTTCGTAAACAAATATTAACTGGCAGCGACTGAATGCAAATAAAAAACCGAAGCAATTCAACTGCTACGGCTTTGTACCTCCGCCGAGAATCGAACTCGGATCTAAAGTTTAGGAAACTTCTATTCTATCCGTTGAACTACAGAGGCGAATTATTTTTCCAAAGCGACATTCTCCATGTGGAACGGCTTTTGGAGTCACAAAGATAGTGTTTTCTGTCTGCTTACACAAAATTTGGCGGACTATTTCTCTTCCGGCACTTCCTGCTGATTCTCGGGTTCAATCTCAAAAATCGAGAAATTGACACTGCCATAAACGCGGTGTTCGGAGAAATGAGGCAGCGACGAGAAGTCGTAGTTCTTCGAATGTTCGATGATAAACAGGGAGCCTTCCTTCAACATCCCGGAATTCAGCACCAGCTCGGGAATCTCGCCGAATCGGGGCAAATCGTAGGGAGGATCGGCAAAAATGATGTCATACTGCGCACGCGAAGCCTCGATGAACTTGAACACGTCGCCTTTGATAAGGGTCAGGTTCTTCTCGTTCAACTGCTGCGCCACCTTGCGGATAAAGTTGTATTGCGTAGCACTTTTTTCAACAGCTGTCACCGCCGCACATCCGCGCGACAGAAACTCAAAACTGATGGCTCCGGTCCCGGAAAAAAGGTCGAGCGCATGCAGGCCTTCGAAATCCAGCCTATTTTCAAGCACATTGAAAATGTTCTCGCGCGCAAAATCGGTTGTCGGACGCGCAGTTATATTTTTCGGCACGTCGAAACGGCGACGGCCGTATTTACCTCGGATTATTCGCATAACGGCAATACAATTAAATCAAACGGAGCCACCATCGCATCCTTCCCCAAGCGCAACAGTTGAGCCGGGAAAATGAGCTGGATGACATTGGCTATGTATTCACGCAATTTCGGAAGCAACTGCTTGCGCACTTCCTTGTCGCCTACAATGTGCAGTTCATGCTTCAGCGGGTCAAGCCCGTTCTGCTTCCAGGCGTTCATGAGGAAATAGAAGGCATCGTCAACTGTCTTGTAGGCAAAATAGTTGGCACACACCACCTTACGGTTTTTCATCACCACCACTTCCGCCTTGCCCTCGTTCAGAAACACATACATCTTCGAATTGCCATAATTGTCTTTGCTGCGGAAATACTTGACAATCGGAGTAAGAAAATGATTGACAGGAGGATTATAGAACGTGCGGCGCAAAAACGCCTCTACTGCCGCATCTACACCATAGACCACCGACAGACCGGCATCGGCAATGCGGTCGACCAACACGGTTTCACCGCTTTCCGGATAAAGGAAACGGAAATAGCGTTCACACTCCTGCTGATTTCCCTCGCAGGAGAATTCATCGGGAACCAGAACAAAATGCGACGACTCCACCAAAAACTGCACACGCTCATACTGCAACAGGAAAAAGTTGTTGTCGTAAACGGCTGCTTCCAGTTCTTTCAGATAATTGTTCGTCGTATTCGGATAATTAATTGTCCCGTAAATCAACGAATTGTCCTCCAATCGGCTGTAAAGCGCATACTGCAAACGCTTGTCAGACAGACGCACGGAAAGCGACCACACCTCGGGGTGCAGTATTTCTATCTTTCTTTCTTCGTTTCCGTCTGCCATTGTTCCGACTTTTTTGGTTTAAGCACAAAGTTACAAATAAATTATAAAATTCAGCCCATCGTCCCCCAATTTTGCACCGTCATGAATTATGGCAGGTCCATTTTGAACGACAGCATCAAGCCGCGCGGAATGTTGAGCGTCAACGGGAAACGGTCGGAAATATAATCGGCATAGTCATAGGGGATAAAGCAATATTCATGCAGTTCCACGCCGAAATCCACCAGATTATAGCCGTAGAGCTGCACCTCAAACGGATATTTATGGGCGATTTTTCCTCGATAAGTGGCCTTTACATCAACATTATAGAAAGCATCTTCCCGACAACCGAAATCGCCGTCCATAGGATTGATGCCACGGGTGTCGCGCCGCCACATGGCCAACTGCGTGTTGCCGGCGGCATCGGTCAGGGTTCGCGTTTCGAAATGAGAGAACGGCTGGCCGTCCTTGAATTTCACAAAGGCACTGACACTGAAATTGTCCGTAATGTTATAGGACACCACCATTTTCGCGACATAGGCACGGTCCTGGTCATAACGTCCGATAAGTTTCGGCATATTGTTCGGAGTTGCCGCCATTTCCGTCAGTACGCCTATATCGTTGTGCATCGGACCGTTGGCGAGCGACGACGCACCGGCTGCCATGAACGACTGCCACGAAATCGAAAAATAGAACTTGCGGTTTTCGTATTCGTATTTTATCAGCGACGACATGTAATAAGGCGAATTTGTCAGGAAATTGAGCGGACTGTCAGTATCCATCAGCGCCGTCGGGAAATTGCCTACTTCATACTGCAACGGACTGCCGCCATTCAGAAAATAGGCAGCATCGGCTTCTGGAGTGTCACCGGCGACATAGTGTCCTACCGCGCCACTGTTTTTCAACGATGTCCACCACACGTTGACGTATTTTTTAAACGTATTCTGGAACGAAATTTTATGCCCTCCAAAACGGAAATACAGCGGAATGTCTATGGTGTAGTAAGCCTGCTGGCGAAGACCTTTGGCTGCCGAGTGCGAACTGCCGCCCGTCGAAGCCAGGTAGCCGGTCCGTTCATTGTCCTGAAAGGCATTGTCGCCGTTCAGATCCTGCCAGTAGCTGATGTCGCCCGACAGATAATCGTCGGAGAAGAAAGTTATGTTTTCCCACATGTATGCCACACGGTTTCGTGCCGCATTCACCTGCATCTGGAACCATGAACAGGGACGGATATCAAATCCGGCACGGAACTGCCAGTTCGGACGCACCATCGTCTTGCCCTTCACCAACATACCGTCGAGCGTAACATCAAGACCGGCACGGAAATTAACCGCCTTGCCCAATCGCTTTTCGGCACTCAGTCCGGCCGTATTTTCCAACAGGCCGCTCCAAAAAGAGTTACTTTTCCAGTCGTAAACATAGAGCGAGCGGAAAGGCTGGTCAATCATCTTCATATAGACAGGATTGCTGAATTCGCGCGAAGCCGTCGAAAAACGGAGTGCCGAATTGTAACCGTCGAAACGGAAATCAAGCCAGTCGGTCAGCTTGCGTTCATAATTGACGGCATACGACAGTTCCGACATGTTGCCGTCGGGATACCACGGTTCGTAGCCTTCACCGTCCTGGTCTATCAGATTACGCGAAAAATCGAGGTCATTGTGGCGGATACGGTTGGTGGCAAACGTCAACCCAGAAGTATAGCGGTGGCGTTCTGTCTGCTTCTTGCCATAAACCGAAAGCGAATAGGAATTGTTGCGCGCCGTCTCGTCGTAGTCGTAGTAGTTTTCTGAATAAAGATTGTCGCGCTGTGCAATGTTCAGCATATAGTTCCAGCCGTCGAACAGGCAGTTCGAACGTATTGGCAGCTCACCCCGCAGGTTCATGCGGAAATAACTTTCCGGATATTCGCTGTCGATGCCCTCCTCGTTAAAATTCACATGAGTGCGGCTTCCATAGTCCAGATAGAGCTGCTGCATGTATTTACGGTCGCCGGGAGGAATGCCGTAGTTCAGTTTCACTATGCCTGAAGCCTGCGTATGGTCGCGGTATTCAATCGGCACATAAAGCCGTTGCGTGGCAGTTTCCGATACCAGTTGCAAAAACGACTCGGCAAAGGGCGTGATTCCGCCGAGATTGCCGACGTTGAACGTAGCCGACACCGAATTGTCGACCACCGTGTCGCGGGTAAAATTAATGCGTGAACCGAAGTAGTCGATATCCAGACTATATTCCGTCATGTCAGGCTGCACCAGCGACGAGCCGACAAAGAAACGGCTGTCAGTGCGGAAACCGTCCAGATAATATTTGTTCCAACGGAAGGAATTGCCGTCCACGGAGAACATTAGACGGTCGGGCTGATTGTAGTTTCCGGCTGTTTCCAGCTGATAGGTCACCCGGTCGTCGATATTGTCGAGATAATGCACAAAATCACCGCCATGATAAAACTTGCGGAACATTTCACTGCTTTTATGCCCCACGCCATAATCAGGCAGAGAATCTACCGCCTCCTGCGCCTGCGAAACCGCCAAGCCCAAAAGACAAGCCAAGAAAAGGATGCTTTTCTTCATACACCAAGTACAACTGATAAAAAATACTACGTCATAACAAATCTGCCGTAAAGGTACAGCATTTTTATGACACTTCAGGCATCCTTTTCTGAAGTTTAACTATCTGGGCATACAACCGTTTGCCAACAGGAATCTTTTCACGCGCTCGGCATGGTTGCCGCAAAGCAATACATGATGATTTCCCAACGGACTGTGAAGGAAATATCCGGTCGGTGCATTCAACCGTACCCTTACCTGCGTACGGCACATATTCACAAAATCCGTATTTTCCACCAGTTCGCCGGAGGCCACAAAATATTCGTCCAGCCTGTCGCCTCCGCATTTCATCACAGTCACCTCTCCCAAAGGCAAATATCCCTGAATACCGACACTTATCCCCGATTCAAAATGGTTGCGAAGCGTAAAGCGTTCCGTTTGCCGCACACCGATAGTGCAGTGTGCAAACACAATTTCATTCTTCTGCGAGTCAATCATTGAAGGGTTGGTCATAAACGAAGCCTGACCGGTAACGGCTTTCGCCACACACATTGTAAACAACGTACGCAAATCGCCTTCACATCCTGCCACGATGCCCTCATCGTTGAGCAGTGCCAACGCCAGACAGCCGGTCGTAGCCGTTGCTCCAATCAAATCGAAACAGCTCAAAGTCAAGGCTTTCAGATTTTCTTCTTCCACTATCCTCCGCAACGCCAGATACATCCGTGCCGCTTTCAGCACATCGTCGTCGGTCGCTTCCTGTCGCGCGCAGGCATCGTTCAAAATCCGCTCGGCAATAGGACGGGCTTCGCTGTCAGCAGTCTGCTCAAAATATTCACACAACCGGGACAAAGGCACATCGACCATCTCCATACCCCAACGCGTTTTTGCCACAGCATAATCCACACCACTGGCAATTAACCATGAAGAAGGTTTTCCGACGACTCCGACACGCATAGCCGCCAATCGTCTCGATGCCTGAAAATCAGCACAAAGCGTTTCCAACCGTGCCACCATTTCCGCCAGCGGACCATGGACAATTTCCGACTGACGCCCCTGCGAACGCAACCAAGCAGAAATTTCGAGCGAGGCCGCCAATGAGTTTTGCAAACCGTCGGCAACAAGCACTGCCTTCTGTGGCAAAACGCCTCCCATACGCGTCACCGCCTGTTCCACACCTCCGGTAGCCACAAACAGCACGCTGAAATCGTCAGCCGTCAGTTCTCCCATGTTATCAGGAGTCACCCAACGCACCTCAAACGCCCGTTTCAGTTCCGTAATAAAACTCGCATGCGCCTGCTCCACCACCGCACTGTCGTGCAGCACCGAAGCCAATGTAATCAAATGGATAGTCTTCATATTTTTCATGATTCAGAAAAGTTGCGCAATGTAAAAAGAAATCATTGCGAGGTAAAAAATGAATTTTTCAGAATTTGCAGCCTTCAGTGAGGCAAGGTTTCTATTTCTCTTTTTCGTCGAGTTTGAACATGCGCCGCAAACGGGACATCTGCGTAACCACCACGGCACCGCCTATATAACGGTAATAGGGATATAGCGGCGTATTGGGGTCCACCGTGTTGACGACAATAAGCTGCGTTACAGCCATAGCCACAACGATAAGAATCACCAGAACAAGATAGTAGAGCAACTGTTTTTTCATTCGTAAAAAATTTTGACCACAATTTCCGGAAACTAATAGCTGTAACGGAAACCGAGTGAAAGCTGGAAATTCACGTTGCGGTCGGTTCTCACGTTTGCCAACTCGCCATTGTCGAAATAGCACGCGGCTGTCGGCTCAGCAAAGATACCATAATTTTTTGTAATATTGAACTGTACACCGGCACCGGCCATTACCGAAAACTGCCACGGATGGGCAGTCGGCATCGTTTCTTCGCTTGCTCCGAATTCTCCATTTTCGGCAAACAACGTAGCCACCCGCTCACCGGCCACGCATTTCTCCACACTTCCGCCCGCCAAGGCATAGAGAGTCAGGTAGCGGGAATCGTAGAACGTATAGCTGGCACTGACGGGAACACCTACATAATGGAGTTTCTGCTGTGTGGTATAGAAATGAGTGTCAGAGCCCGAACGCCATTCGGAATTCAGTTGCGTATAGCTGATTCCGGCATTCAATGCCCAATGGTCATTGAATCGGTAGCGGAAGGCAGCCGTATATGTTACCGGGAAATCATATTTGACCGTTGTCTGCTGTTCCTGCTCAATGTTTTTCGAAAGCATGTTCATATAAGCATTCTGAAACTGCATCTTTTCGGCCGACTCATCTGCGGAAACCGACTGCACACCATAGTATGACTGCCGCATCAACGGAGAGAAGCCGTTGCGTGAAGATGACTGAGAAGCGAAATTATTGCAATAGGCCACCGAAAGATCCCAACCCTTCCCGGATTTTTTCGATTTAGTCGTGGCAGCTACAGAAGTAGCCTTGTCATCAAAACGCATATCCGGGTCCACAAGGCGCAAACGCTCCTTTCCGCCAGTTTCCGCCTGAGAAGCTGTAGCCACGGGTGTATTCTCCGCTTGTTCCGCCTGAGGTTCAACGGGCACCTCAACTGAATTTTCTATCGGCTGGCCGACAACCGCAACCGTTTTAGCATCCTCCGCCATAGCCAACTTTTCAGCATTACGCGACTTTACATGCTCCCGTATATCGTATGCCGACAGACTGACCGACTGGTCGGCAGGAGTTTCGGAAGCCGGTGAAACAGAGTTTGAATTGTCAGCCACGACCGACACAGGCGCAACGGCAGACATCGGCTTGTCGGCTGAAAGGAAACGGAATCCGACAAATCCCAGAAAGCAGCTGCGGCAGCCAATCCGACATAAAGATAACGGCGGAAACGTCCGGAGGTCTTTCCTTCGGGCAAGTCCTTCTCTATGCGCGCCCACAAATCGTCGCCGGCAGGCACCTCATAATTCTGCAACTTGTGCTTGATCCGACTTGTCAGTTTGTCATTACTATCTCTCATTGTCTTTTAAATATTCATTGATACGCTTTGCCAGCAGGCTCCTCGCACGAAAATACTGCGACGATGAAGAACGCTCATTGATTCCCAGCAACTGTGCGATTTCCTTATGACTTTTATCTTCAAACGCATAAAGGTTAAATACCGTCCTGTAGCCGTCGGGCAATTCCTGAATGAAGCGCATCAGCACCTCTTCGGGAATCAAATCCACCTTATCGGCATCGACAATATCATCCTGCAGAGTGTCAATCGAAACCATCTCGTCGGAAATCTTAGCTTTCCGCAAATGTTCCAATGACGTATTGACCATTATGCGTGACAACCACGCCAACAAAGAGCCCTTACCGCGATAGGAGAATTTGTCAAATGAACCGAAAACCTGAATAAACACATCGTGCAGCACGTCTTCGGCTGTCTCGCGGTCGCCCAAATAGCGAAGTCCAATGGCGAGGAGCTTTCCCGCATACTGATTATAAAGCTCTTTACGTGACCTGTTGTCGCCACGCAAGCATCCTCTATATATCTCCTCTTCCTGTTCCATTTTCACTTCACTATAATTAAAATGCAAATTAGCACAAAATACTGCACACAAAAAAATTTTTTTATCATCCATGCAGTATTTGATGAAAACTGCAATTTAGAAAATAGAAACCGATAAAAATTTAGCATATGAACAGAACATTCTTAAACAACCTGTTATGTATGATAGCAGTCATGCTCGTGTTCTCTTCCTGCGACAAAAACGAAGAGTACCCGACCAGCTATTCTACACTTGGTGACATTGAAAATGCCAACGGCAGTGAATATTTTGTCAATTCCGACAAGGGTAACAAATTACTCATCAGCAACTATTCCAGTCTCAAGCAATTAGGAATAGAAGAAGGTGACCGCATCTTTGCCGAATTCTTCATGAATGCGACGCCGAATGAAGCATACGACGAAGTGATTGATGTGTATTACGTCTACAAAGTGCTCGTTAAGGACCCGGTAGCATTGACTACTGAAAACTCTGAGGAAGTGGCCGACGACAAAATTGACATCTACAACATGACCTGCACCGACAAATACCTGAATCTTTGGTATACATTCTTTGTAGGTGGCAGCGAAACTCATATATTGAATCTTGTGACAGTCGACGAGCCGAAAAAGGACGAAGAAGGATATGTTTACGTAGAATTCCGCCACAACTCAAAAGACGATCCAAGCCTGCATCCGTACAATGGTATCGTGTCGTTCAAGCTTGACAAGCTGAAAGCCGACAACCCTGATGCTAAAGGTTTGATTGTCAGAGTACGCACATTCGACAACGGCGAACGCTTCTACAAGATTGGCTTTGACGGCAAAACTGAAGTACAGGAAGTTGCTGCCGCAAAAGCAAAACTTTCAGAAGTTTTCGACTTGGCTGAATAACGAAAAAAAACAAAAGAACGATATTAATAGTAGCTTTACTTAAATTCTGTAAATGGAAGCAGACGTCGTGCTTGAGGTAAGTACGACGTCTTTTTTTGTGTTCTGACAAGAGGTTATCTCGTGACAATATACCCCATCCCGGAAGCAAAGACCCGCAGCTGAAGCATTCCGTAGCGGCGTTCAAGCGCCGGGCCCGAAACAGGAGCTCCCGCCGCATCAAACACGTTGAACCGCGAACCGCACTTGCTGCATACGGCTTCCAGATTGTCGCTGTCGATCGACACCACGGCATCCTTGCTCACCTCATACGGGCAGGCCGCATCGTAGGCCATAGGCCCGTTAAGTCCTTCGAGGAGCAGTACGCCCCCATAACCGGTATAGGTGGAAACCGTAAAATTGAAATTCGCCGGCACACGTTTATCCCGGTTGAAGTAGCGATACTGTCCGTAGCCGCTAACTCCGTACGTGGTCCACAAGCCGGCATTGCCAAGGTCAATATTTACAGGCATGGCAGGAATACGGTCGTTGTCAACCGTCTCGCAAGCCGAAAAACAGCCCAACAGACAGACAGCCAGCAAATTTGTCACCAATGTTTTCAGCTTCATATTCAATAGCAATTAGAAAAAAGGCAGACAGCCGCAAACAGCAACTGTCCGCCCTATAGCAGAAATTATTTCAATATTTCATCAATCATGCGGCGCTCTTCGCCGGAAAAGCTCGTATTTTTCAGCGCACCGAGATTGTCCTTCAGCTGTTCCATCGTACGCGGCCCGATAATGACCGAAGTGGTAGCCTCGTTGGAAAGAATCCATGCCACTGCCATCTGAGCAAGCGTCTGACCGCGTTGCAACGCCAAATCGTTGAGACGCGCCACCTTTTCCAATACTTCCGGACGGATGTCGTTCGTCGTAAGATAATGTCCCTTACCGATACGCGAATCGGCTGGAATACCGTTCAGATACTTGTTGGTGAGAATACCCTGCGCCACCGGACAGAATGCCGTAAAGCCTATACCCGACGCCACAAGCGTCTTCAGCATGTTCTGCTCTACATCGCGGAACATCATATTGTATTTTCCCTGATAAATCAGGCAATGCACATTGTTGTCCTGCAAATATTTCGTTGCATACAGCAACTTGTCCACCGGATAGTTCGACAATCCGACGTACAGCGCCTTGCCCTGACGGACAATGTCGACAAGCGCCTGCATCGTTTCGTCGAGCGGGGTGTGTTCGTCGTAGCGGTGGGAATAGAAAATGTCGACATAGTCGAGGTTCATGCGGCGCAACGAATCGTCGAGGCTCGCCATCAGCATCTTGCGCGACGAACCGAAACCGTAAGGGCCCTCCCACATATTGTAGCCGGCCTTGGTAGTCACGATTATTTCGTTGCGATACGGACGAAGGTTGTCCTTGTACACACGTCCGAAAGTCTGTTCAGCTGTGCCAAAAGGAGGTCCGTAATTGTTGGCAAGGTCAAAACAAGTGATGCCCTGGTCGAAGGCATACAAAATCTTCTCGCGGGACTCTTCCAACGGATTGACTCCGCCGAAATTCCACCAGAAGCCCAGCGACAGCGCAGGCAACTTTATGCCGGAATTACCGCATTTGCGGTATTCCATACGGCCGTCGTAGCGATTGCTGTCAGCTTTATAGTCAAGAGAAAAAGGGACTGCTGCCATAAGTTTATTTTTGAATGGTTAATAGTTGGTCGATAGCTTTATGATAGTCCTGGAAGTGGAAACTGTCCATAGCCTGACGGAAAAGCTCTTCAATGCGGTCATTGCACAGGTTACCGATGGAACCGGCGTGTGTATGGTGCACCTCTTTCACCGGCTCAAACTTGCCGGCCTCAATGTCGAGCCCCACTTTCTTATAGGCATCACGGAACGGCATTCCTTCGCGCGTAAGACGGTTGACCTCCTCCACGGAAAACATGAACTTGTAGCGCTCGTCATCAATAATGTTTTTGTTCACCTTTATTTCACGCAACATGGCATTGACCATGGAAAGGATTGACTTCAATTCGTCGAACGACGGCAGGAAAGCCTCCTTAATCAACTGCATGTCGCGGAAATATCCGGAAGGAAGATTATTGAGAATCAACGTAATCTGATACGGAAGCGACTGCAAGCGGTTGCATTTCGCACGCGTCAGTTCGAACACGTCGGGATTTTTCTTATGCGGCATGATAGAAGATCCCGTCGTATATTCATCGGGAAGCTTAATGAAGCCGAAGTTCTGCGAATTGAACAGACAGGCATCAAACGCCAGCCGCGACACGGTCGAAGCGATTCCCGCCAAAGCATTTGCCACGGTACGTTCCGTTTTTCCACGGCCCATTTGAGCGTACACTACATTATTGTCCATGGATTCAAATCCCAGCAGGCGGGTTGTCATTTCACGGTCAAGCGGGAACGACGAACCGTAGCCGGCAGCAGAGCCCAGCGGGTTACGGTTTGTCACACGGTAAGCAGCCTGAAGCACTGTCAGGTCATCGACAAGACTTTCAGCATACGCCCCGAACCACAGGCCGAACGATGAAGGCATCGCCACCTGCAAATGAGTATATCCGGGCATCAGCACATCTTTATAGCGGTTGCTTTGGGCAATCAGCGTATGGAACAAAGTTTCCGTATGGCGTGCCACAGCCTCAATTTCTGAGCGCATGAACAGTTTTAAGTCGACCATCACCTGGTCGTTGCGCGAACGCCCGGAATGGATTTTCTTACCCATATCGCCCAAACGGCGTGTGAGCAACAATTCCACCTGCGAATGCACGTCCTCAACACCCTCTTCAATGACAAACATGCCGCTTTCCGCCTCATGATAGATATTGACAAGTTCGCTCGACAATGTTTTCAACTCATCGGCTTTAAGCAAACCGATACTTTCCAGCATCGTTATGTGTGCCAACGAACCCAACACGTCATAAGGCGCAAGGTAAAGATCCATTTCGCGGTCGAGCCCTACGGTATAGGTCTCGACATTGTGATCAACTTCCACTGATTTTTCCCAAAGTTTTGATGCCATAATATATTCTTTAGTTTCTTGAACAAATATAAGTAAAGGTGAGCGGAGAATAAAATAAAAATAATGAAACTTGTTTTAATTATTTTTTCCAGGCCGCATCCTATATTCAAATATAAGGAAAGATGAGCGCAAAGACAAATGAAAACACAGTTTTCAAGTTTGGCTATGCCGAGCCGCATCTTATATTATCCAAATATACAAAAATACGAGTGGGAAAAACCTATTTGCTACACTTTTTTCCTAAAAAGCATCCGATATACCGCAAGCATCATTGCATTTTATGTTTTTTAATATAAAAATCGATTCACATGAACAAAAAACGACTATATTTGTTATAATTTATAAAACAAATTTACTCACTAACCCACTAATGATCATGAAGCGAATTTTATGTATGGCAGTAATTGCCTCAGCTTTAGCTTGCGGATCTGTGCAAGCTCAGGAAACGACTTCTGTCGACATGGATGTTCCATGCACAGAAATGTATACTCACGATTGGAAAAAGAACTGGTATCTCCAGCTTAGTGCCGGTGGTCAGATGTTCTATTTCGAGAAGAGTACAAATGTCAGCAACTTTGACCTCGACAAGACAACCGGTGTTTACGGACTTGGCTTAGGTCACTGGTTCTCTCCGTATTTCGGTTACCGCTTTAATGTTCTTGGCGGAGCTGTTCACTATGACAACTTCGGTTGGAAGAAATTCAAGAACGTAAACCTTAACCTTGATTTGACTTGGGATATGTTTAACACGTTAGGCGGTGTAAACGACAAGCGCGTATTCAGCATCGTTCCTTACATCGGCTTGGGAACAGCCTATGCTTGGGACTATGAAGGCCCGACAAGCGGTTATCAAATTAAAGGTGACAATGGCGTCATGGACAATCAATGGGCTCTTGTTGCTTCCCTCGGTTTGGAATTCCGCTTCCGCGTACACAAGAATGTTGACATCTTTGTTGATACCCGTTTCAAAGGTATGAGCGAAAACTTCAACAACATAGCTTGGGGTACAGGCATCGAACCGGGCTTCTCCGTTATGGGAGGTCTTACATTCAACCTCAACAAGGAAGGACGTCAATTCAAGACTGTAAATCCTTGCGACTACACAGCTGCTATCAGAAACTTGAACGACCAAGTTAACGACATGCGCCGTGAATTGGACGAAACTAACGCTAAATTGAAAGCTTGCGAATCACGCGAACCGGAAGTTCAAGTAAAAGAAGTTGTTAAGGAAGTTTCCGCAGCTCCGGCAGTTATTCCGGCCATCCGCTTCAGCATCAACTCTGCACGCGTTTCTAACGCCGACAAGGCAACTCTTTACGACGTAGCTGAAATGATGAAGAAAGACGAAGACGTGAAAGTGGTTATCAAGGGTTATGCTGACAAGAAAACTGGTACAGCTGACTACAACCGCCGTCTTTCAGAAAAACGTGCTGAAAACGTTCGCGACATCTTGGTTGACTACGGTGTAGACGAAAGCCGCATCTCTACTCAAGGTTTGGGCGCAGACGAACAGCCTTATTCAAACGAAAACAAATGGAACCGTGTTGCTCTTATCATTATCCAATAAGCACACGACCTTGTAGAAACCAATCTACTGACAACGCTATTCGGGCGGTTTTCCTAATCAGGGAGACCGCCCTATTTTTTGAATTCCATGCAGCCGATTGCGCCCTCGCTACAATCGGCAAACGGACCATCGCACCTATACATTCATACTCCTTCAAGTGTTAAAAGTCAATTTTTTGTCATTTTTTTTGAAAAACATTTTGCCAATTCAAAAAAAGCCCTTACCTTTGCAGACGTCAAACAAAGACAATGACTCCGTAGCTCAGTTGGTAGAGCAAATGACTCTTAATCATTGGGTCGAGAGTTCGAGCCTCTCCGGGGTCACAAAGAAAGCAGTCAGCATAACACCGACTGCTTTTTTCGTATTATCCAACCATATTCAGAATCTTCATACTATGAACAAACTGATTTTTATCTATCCGGCCTTACTCTTCCTATTGCTGACATCATTCACCGCAGAAAAAGACACCCACATAACTGAAGCCAACTACTTAACGGAAGACAGCCTGCTATGGCAAGACTATGAGAAGAACGCAAGTACCACCTACCGGCTCATGAAGGAGCATCCAGAGAAAAACGATTCACTGGAGAACGTACTTTCACTGCTTTATTCAAAGGCTACCATAAAGAATGTAGAGTTAGCCTTAAAATATTCTGCGGTTCCAAGCGGCCTGCAAAGAGTATACATGTTAAGGGATATGATTGGAAAGGTTACCCTCAAAAACGTCTTGAACGCTCTGCCTGACACGCTACAAAACACTTCTTACGCCAATTATATCCACAATTACATAGAAACGCATCAATTGACCGAGGGAGACCAATATGTCACATTCGAAACCCAAACGGCAAGAGGAGAAAAATTCGACTGGGAAAGCATGGAGAATAAAAACCTGCTTCTTCTGTATGACGGATTAAGCTGCATGGGAAAGTACGGAAGAGACTACCTTAAAGGACTGCTGAACAAAACCGACCGGAAAGATCTGGAAATTGTTGTTTACTGTTGCATCTCCAATCTTGAAGACCTAAAAGAGCTTCAGAAACAGTATCCTGACCTCACACTCATTTCCGATTTTCAGACTGAAGGTAATCCAATGAACATTATATACAACGCCCAAGCCCGCCCTACCTGCTTTATGATTGACCGAAAAGGCATAATCAAAGTGCGGAGTAAAGGCATAGACCAAAAACGCATTGAGGATTTTTTGAAGTCAGACGGCTGCTTGAAATAAAAGCGTCATTTGCCGTACTTCTTTTCAAACAAAGCCTTATTCTTTTGTCCCCATTCAAGCATTGCATCGATGATGGGAATCAGCGTCATTCCGAGAGGCGTTATGTAATATTCAGAGCGCGGAGGGAGTTCGGGATAGATGGTTTTCCCTACCAGTCCGTCCTCCACCAACTCTTTCAACTGCAAGTCAAGCACCCGTGGAGTTGCCTCGGACAATGCCCGATGAAGTTCGCTGGGACGCATAGCCCGATAGCGCAGTTCGTCCAATATACATGATTTCCATTTTGAATCAATCAGACTCATGGTCAACCGCAAAGGGCAATCTAAATCAACAGGAATTTTACGCTCATACATCTTCTATCGCTTTTGCAACAAAGTTACAAATAACATTTACACAACCGACGCACCGAATAAATTTTCAGTACCCGAATAATTTTACGGTACTTGCTCCATACACCATTACCCTCTATTTTTGCCCTATCCAAATTTTACAAATCATGAGAGCAAGCATTGAAGAATACAAGGCTGTGGAAAAGGCAGCCATGAAGTTCGTGCAAAGCGTTGCAGAAGGCAACAGCAAATACGCGAAGAACCTGTTTATCGACGAAGCCGTATTGTTCGGCTATCTGAACGGTCAGATGGAACACGGGAGCATCGAACAGTTTTATCAGAATGTGGACAACACGGGCGCTGACAGCCGTTTCAAGGCACGCATCGACGTAATAGACGTGGAAGAGACACTCGCCGTGGTCCGTGTACTGGAAGAAAATTGGGGCGGACATATCGACTTTACCGACTATCTTCTGCTAATGAAAATCAACGGCGAATGGAAATGCGTTGCCAAAGCCTATAACCAGAATTCCAACACCATCAAAAAATAAATCAGGGAGGATACGCTATGAAAATTACAGTTATCACAGGAAGTCCGCGCCGACATGGCAACAGTTTCGCCATGACGGATACGTTTATTAAGGAAGCTGAAAAATGCGGGCATACCGTACAGCGTTTTGATGCCGCTTTTATGAAAATTGCAGGCTGCCATTCGTGCATGACCTGCTATAAGACAGGCAAAGCCTGCTCTTTCAACGACGAATTCGACACAATTGCCACTTCCATACTCGAAGCTGACGCTGTCGTATTCACCATGCCCGTTTACTGGTATTCCATACCGGCACAAATCAAAGGTGTCATCGACTGCCTTTTCGCCCTTGTTGTAGGAGAAAAGAACTATGCAGGAAAGAAATGGGGCCTCATCACCTGCTGCGAAGAACACGACCCTACCGTCATGGACGGTGTACGCATTCCCATGGAAAGAACAGCAGCCCTGCTTAAATGGGACTTGGCGGGAGAAGTGCTCATTCCCGGCGTGCTGAACGAAGGCGAAATCGAAAAAACGGACGGATGCAAACAAGCCGCCGAACTCGCCCACAAACTTTAACCCCATCGGCCAACAGGCCGCTTATCCCGAATTTTTCCTTTGATTGTAAGTTCCCACAGGCGCATTGGCCCACTTCCCCACCGATGTCCGACAAAATCGAATGGTCCGGGAAAAGATTCATACTTCAAAACAACGCAGCCCCAAAGTCTCCGTTTCGACGGGTCAACGTAAAAATCTGAGGGGAAATTTAAGAAAATAGTATCTTTGCCAGAA
>URMA01000058.1 GCA_900548875.1 uncultured Porphyromonadaceae bacterium
GCAGCCTGCCGCTTCGTACAGCCGCCAACAGCCAGCACCACTGATATCAAAAGGGCAAAAAGAGCTATCTTTTTCATATATTCATCGATTACGATTCTTTCTATTTTAGATTTTCATCAGTTTAACAGAACTATTATCAGAATACCAACTATTCAGACAATAGTTCTAAATTTATGAGATAACGATTTGGCAACCGCATCTTTTTCAGCATTCTGCGGTGTCATACATCAAACAACTCTATTACAAAAGTAACCAAAATCCTTAATCCTGCAAAGGACTTGGTGGTTTTAATTGTCAGTGTTTAACCTTACGGTACTTTTGATTTTTATCTTTAGGATTGTTGGGTATGGTCATTTCAATAACACCCATCTCCAACAACTCACCAATATGCTTTTGCCTGTTCTTGCTCTGATTGGATATTCCCAACCTATCCATTATTTCCTGTGATGTTCGTGGAACACTACAGAAATTACATATATCCTCTTGCTTCTTGGTTAATTTTTGATGGTTACTTTTTTTCTGTTCATAGTTACTTTCATGGTTACTTCCTTTCATTTGATGGTTACTTTGAACCTCTGATTCATCCATTTGATAGTTACCTTTTCTATGGATAACAATCAAAAATTCGTGTGCAGACTCGTTATTCACAAATTGAACATCAAGTCCGTTAGCCATCGCACGTTGTATTCCGCTACCGGCTCCGGTGTATGGCAGCAAATAAATGGCGTTGTTAAACAGGAAGGTATTGCGCGGCATAGATGTTCCGGCCAATATATCATCTACCGACAAGCCGTTAGGCAATATCCCAGGGCTGTGAATCTCCACCCTATTGTCAAAAATGAAGATACGAATAGGTGAATTCCAATTAAGTGAACGATGCACCAGTGCATTTACGGTAAACTCAACTAGACTTACATATGATATGCAAGTGAGTAACCGACAATTCCGACTTTTGCCAAAACGAGAAAAAATTGGAATAAGATTACTGCAATTGTATGACCAGTTTATGATTATAAAGAATCATGCGAAAGATATAGACAAAGTGTTGGGAAAATTAACGCACTTACAATCCTCCAATTAGCTATAAAATGCAAGGCCCATTGGCTAAGTTAACTATAAGCTATTTATTTGATTTCAGAAAAAATATTTTCCTCACCGGGCTTTTTACCGTACCTTTATGCAAAATTTATCTATCATTCTATGAAAACTCTCGCTTCTTTACTTTTAGCAGCAGTCTGCTTCATTTCGGCTTCAGCGGCCGAAAACGAGGCAACTTTCGTCATACTCCCTGACACACAGACTTATTTCGAGCAGTGTCCGGAAGTGTTCGAATCACAAATTGACTGGATTGTGAAAAACCACGACAGTATAGATGCCGTCATTCAAGTCGGCGACCTCACACAGGAAAACTATCCGGCTGAATGGTATCTTGCCCACCGCATGATGGCGCGCATCGACAGCGTAGGCCTGCCTCTCTCGCTCAACTTAGGCAACCACGACATCGGCAGCCGCCCGTTCAAATATTCCGACACCTACAATACCGACCTTGCCAACCGCTATTTCCCGCTCAGCGAACGCAGCGGGAAACCTTATTGGGGAGGAAATCTTCATGAAGGACGCATTGACGCCCACTATATCAGTGTCGATGCCGGCGGAGCCAACTGGAAAATCATCAGCCTGCCGTTCGGACCGACTGACCGGGAACTGGAATGGGCCGGACAGATTGCCGACAGCCATCCCGACAGCTACATTGTACTGAACACGCACGCCTACCTCTATTGCGACAGCACGCTGATTGACGGAAAAGACTATTGGAAACCGACCGACTACGGATATGCCAACGACTCGCTGCGTGGCTGTCCGAACAACGGCGACGGCATTTGGGAGAAATTCGTGTCGCGCCACCGGAACGTGATAGCCGTATTCTGCGGTCATGTGCTGAAATTGGGAGTCGGAACACGGGTCAGCAAAGGCGTAAACGGAAATATGGTTTACGAAATGCTGGCCAATTTTCAGCGCGGTGTAGACGGTTCGAAAATGGGAGGAGAAGGCTATCTTCGCATCGCGACGTTCCATTTCGACACAAAAGAGTTGGAAGTGAAAACTTATTCACCCTGGCTCAAACGCTATCACGCTTCGCCTGCCCATAATTTTATTTTCAAAAACGTAGATTTCACAAACTATACCACTCATGAATAATTACGACAACAGCCAAGTACGCCGTCAGGACCGCCTGCTGAACGAAGAACGCGCCGAAGAACTGCTGGCGGAAGCCGAATACGGCATTCTCTCGATGGTGGAAGAGCGCGACGGCGATGTGGCCGGCTACGGCATCCCCGTCAACTTTATCTGGGACGGCAGTGCGACGGTCTATATCCACTGTGCTCCGGCCGGGCACAAGCTGAAATGCCTGGACAGCCATGCCGAAGTATCGCTGACGGTCGTCGGACGCACCAACGTCGTGCCGAACAAGTTTACTACAGGATACGAAAGTGTCATCGTCAGAGGCCGCATAGAGCGCGGACTGCCCGATGACGAACGCCACCATGCGCTGGAACTGCTGCTCGACAAATTTTCACCCAACGATAAGGCAGTCGGACTGAAATATGCCGAAAAATCTTTCTTCCGCACCGAAATTCTCAAGCTACACATCCAAAGCATTTCCGGCAAGGCAAAACACGTGGTATAGTGAACGGCACAAGGCGTAACACACTATTCCGCCACTCCGTACACACTGCGCTTGATACGCCGTATCTTCTCGTCGTTCTCCCCGTCGAAAGCAATGTCACCCGCCGTCATCAGGCAAAGGGGAACAGGCTCACGCCCAGCTCCATAGGAAGGTTGCAGATATGGGACATTGTCCCACAGGCGGAAACCGTTACGCTGATAGAATCCAATGCGGCGAACGGCCATTTCGTCGTCCGGGCGTTCCACTTCCAGCACAACCGGCGTGCGGCCGTTTTCCACCATCATCCGCAGAAACGCACCCCCTTTCCCTCCATTGCGCTTTTCAGGAGCCACGGCAAAATGTTCGAAATAGCGGAAATCGTCCCAGGCCCAATAAGTCAGGAAACCGGCAAACTCACCGTCTTCTTCCAGAACGGCAACCGAAAACGGCACACTTTTATCATCAAGCAGACGCAGAAACTCATCGAAATCCCGACGCTCATTCGGTGGGAAAGCATCCAGATAAAGTTCCCTTATGTTATCAATTAAAGAATTTTCACTATTAATTTCTTTAGAATTTATCATTTCTCGATTTTATTCTTTATATTTGTTACACGAAAAAAAATAAACGTACCTAAGGTAACAAAAATTCATTTAAATGGCAAATTCTCAATTAGATTCTTTAGACTACAAGATTTTGCGGATGCTGTCAATCAATGCACGGAAGCCGTATCTGGAGATTGCTCGGGAATGCAACGTTTCGGGTGCAGCAATCCACCAGCGAATTCAAAAACTTATCAACATGGGAGTGCTCACCGGTTCGGAGTCACTCATCGACCCATCTTCCGTTGGCTATGACACTTGCGCCTACATCGGATTTTTCCTTAAAGACCCATCGCATTTTGACCAAGTTGTTGAAAAGCTCAAGACAATTCCCGAAGTTGTAGAATGTCACTTTACTACCGGACAATACGACTTATTTATCAAACTTTATGCAAAGAACAACAGCCACCTGCTGAGCATTATCCACGGAAAACTGCAAAACTTAGGTCTGGCACGCACAGAATCTCTTATTTCTTTCAAGGAAGTATTCAAACGCCAAATTCCTATTATCGAGGAAAACGAAGATTAATCCATCTTTAAACAGGATTCAATATGTTCACCTACAATGATTTGTTGGCCGATGCTGTCAAATGGGCCAAAGAGGCTGGCTGTGTCCAGTTGGGCTATTTTCGAGGTAACAACCTCAACATTCAGGCCAAACTCAACGACAGCGACATTGTAACGGCGGCCGACAAGGCTTCGGAAGAAATCATCATTTCCGAGATTCGGAAAAAATATCCCGACCACACCATTCTTTCGGAAGAATCGGGCTTAAACAAGAATATCAGCGAATACCGCTGGGTTATCGATCCGCTCGACGGCACGACCAATTTCAGCAGCGGACTGCCCTATTTCTCCATTTCCATCGGAATTGAGCACAAGGGCACAACGGTAGCGGCAGTGGTGTTTGCGCCTTACTTGGGTGAACTGTTCACGGCCATTCGCGGAAACGGCGCCTATCTCAACGGGAAACGTATCTTCGTTCGCCATACCGACAACCTGCACAAGGCCGTCGTCACTACCGGTTTTCCGGTCGACAAGGATACGAATCCTGACAACAATCTGGACAATGTTGCCAAAGTGTTGCCTACGGTGAGAGGGCTGCGCCGACTCGGTTCGGCAGCCATCGACATCTGCTACGTGGCAGCCGGCAACCTTGACGCCTATTGGGAAATGAACCTCCACGAATGGGATGTCTGCGCCGGACTCCTGATTGCCGAAGAAGCAGGAGCCGTTGCCGACTTTTTCCGCCACGACCGCAATGTATCGGTCATTGTCGCCAGTCCGGAACTGATGAAGCTGCTGTCGCCTCTCATTACCCACAAGGACTGACACGAACCGAACCCGCATACAAAATACAAACGACGTCCTGCCTTCAGCACTAGAGGCAGGACGTCGCTGTTTTTATCCGAATCCGTATTCTTGCTACGGTTCTATCTTCTCTTTTTTAGGAAACATCACCTCGACAGAGGAAAACAACACTTTCCGAATCTGGTCAATACCGATACTCACCACAAAGATGCCGACAAAAAGCGCAACGGCATACAGCAGAAAAGTGGACTGGGTTTCACCGGCTTCCCACGTAATAAGACAGGTTTTGATTTTCACCCATACATACGGTGACTTGTGCAGCAAATAAATCATGAAGGCGGAAGAGGCAGTCCAATTGATAAACTGGCTATGGAACGACGGCATGACCGCAAATACGGCAAACAACGCGACGGAAGCACATACGACTGCCGGAGCATTATAGGCAAACGCCACGCGCGACGTAAAGACGAACGCCGAAGCGAAGATGAACGCACAGCACACCAGATAGAGCAACAGATAAAACCAGGAGCGGAAATGCATCAGCCACGACCTGTAGCGGTTGAGCGCCGCTCCAATGACATACATGAATATCATCTGCATCTCGTTGTAGCCGAAGGGATTGACCCTGCCGCCTTTACACCAGCCAAGATAGACGTTGACAAACAGCAGGCCCGACAGCACGAACACCCACTGACGGTCGGAAAGCGTGCAGACACCGTTAAGCACCGGACTGAGCAGGTAAAGCGCCAGATAGGAAGGCACGAACCAAAGGTCGGTCTTTGAATAAATCATCACCACCTCCTGCCACGGATAAGTTGCCTTCCCCTCCATAAAAAGGTGGAAAATGTAGACGACAAGCGATGCAAACAGGCAGAGCGCCGTGTAGTTGAGCAATCCCTTCCAGGAAGCGCGGATTCCGAAATAGCCGGAAATCAGCACAAAGCAGTTGACTCCGACAATGGCCAGCGACTCAAGGGCATTTTTCCAAAGCATGGAGGCCGTCGGTGCATGCAAATCCTCCGGCGTAGGCAAGCCGAAAGCCGCTCCTACGAAATGTACGGTCAGTACCATCAGCATACTGACAATGCGCAAAAGTTCAAGGGATGATTCTCGTTTTTTCATTCGTTACAGGTATTAGAACTTGTTTGACATTCGTTAGAAAGCTTCTCCGATACTGAACACGAAGCCGCCCGTTCCTTTGCCGAAGCCATAGTCGATACGGCCGTTCACATTGTGTTTGATTTCAATGCGCAAGCCGATGCCGTAGTTGGGCAGCACATTCTTAATGTTGAAACTGCGAAGAGTCGGGAACACGGAAGCTCCGCCGACCCACAGGGCACAGCCCAGACGGGAATAGATGTGCTGACGGTATTCCACCTGCGCCGACAGCATGTTGTTGTCGATATACCGGCCGCCGTAATAGCCTCGCATACGGATTCCCCCTGCACCCAGTTTCTGCCGCAACGGCCACGGCGAGTCGGAACTGTTGTAGCAGCCGTAGAAGTCGAAAGCCAGCATACTGTCTTTCCACATGGGCACATAGTAGTTGTAAATCAGGCTGGCATTGTAGAGCGTCTTTCCGTAGCTGCCGAAAAAGCTCGGCCTAATGGAACCACGCAGCACCAGGTTCATGCCCCGTCGGGGATTCGGAATGAAATCGCGCGTATCATATTGCAGCGAAACTCCGATTCCCGTGAACAGATACTCCCGCTTCTGACCTTCCAGATAGCTCCAACTGTCCATTTTCGAGATATAGCTGTAAACGAAATCCAGCGCCGCTCCCACATAGAACGGTCCGCGAAGCTGATAGACAAGGTCCGTGTTGAGGTCCACCTGGTTGCGTGTATAGTTAATCATCGGATTCGTGGAACAGGCTTCATACGATATGCCCCAGAAATTCAAGGGCGAATAGGCATACTCCAACTTATGGGAAAACCGCAGGCGCCGACCGGGGAAATGCGTGTTGCCGTAAGTTTGCAGCGACAGCACACCGTTTATCGTAGCGTTGGCAATTATCGTTACGTCGGAAGGCTGCATGATGGAGTCGGTCTTGTCCAGACGATAGAGTCCGGTCACTCCACCCCCCAGTCCGAAACTGCCTTCACGGGTATACGAAGGCACGATAATGAAATTCAGGTCAATTCTTTTCTCGAACGAACGGTCCACATTTCCCCCGACAAGACCGTCGAGATAGGAAAGGAATTTGTTCTGTCGGCCGAACAGTTCGCTAAACGGCCCCAGCTTGACAGGCTGTCGCAGTTCGGCAGGGACAAGACTGTCGATCATCGCCGAATCAGCCGGAATAAAACGCGGCTGTGAAAATACCTGCGACACAGAATCGGCAGCCACGGCATTCACCATCTGCAAACTGTCGGGCGCGGCATTCTCCTGCGCATGTACACCAACTGAAAACAACCAAATTATAAAAAACAGAACTGTCGCCTGTAATTTTTCTACTTTATTCATTCAATTCTTTTACTTTCCGCAAAACCGATACGCAACTCCTACGCTCAATGTATGAGGACGCAACGCGACAACCCGCCGGTCAGCATCCACCAAACTTGACACGCTCACTTTATAGCCGGCATTCAACTGCAATCCGCAGGGAAATTCGTATCCGACAAGCACGGCAAAGCCGCTGTTCGAGTCTCTGAATATCGGATAACCGCTCGCCTCGTCGATTTTGTACATGTCCATTGTCTTGCCATTGTAGGTAATGGACGATTTAAAGCCGAATTCCGTAAACGGTCCCCCACCGACCGACCATCGTCCGCTTAAAGGAGCCAACTGAAAATGATAAAGAAAATACAACGGAATCTCACCCCCGAAATACACGTTGTGCCCACGGGTGGCATTCTGCTCTACGATGGAATTCTTATAATGAAGCAGAAAGTCGGCCTGAACGGAGAAATGGGGCGAAACCTGCAGATTCAGGAATCCGCCTGCCGACACGCCGGGCCGCATGCTCGTTTCCAACTTTTCCGAGCCTGTTTTAATAATCCATGACATATTGGCTTCCGCCTTCACACCGCACGAAATCTCAAGCCTCGACGTTCCGTCACCGGCATGAACAGTGCCGACCGGCAAAACAATGCCGGCCACCGCCACAAGCAAGGTGAAGAAAATGCGTTTGTGCGCCATTCGTTTCTTTTCTTTCATCATTCAGTCAACAAAATTACAAACATTATCAATAAGTTGCAACCACATCCTCCCACAGCCTCTATAAAAAGCGACATAAGGAACAATCGGCGGGAAAGAATCGCCTCCACACTACAACGAACCGTCGGGATAGGCAATCACCTCTCCGGTGGCTTTCAGCGAAGGACGCTGCGCATGACAGCGTTTCAGCTCGGCGGTCAGCCGTGCAGCCAACTGCGTCACCTTTTCCGGCTCGCGGTCGGCAAGATTGTTCTGCTCGCCAATGTCTTCACGGATGTTATAAAGACGCAGTTCACGGGTTTCCCAGAAATATATCAGATGATAGTCGCCTTCGATGATGGCGGAATAAGCCCCATAACCTTCATTGCGGTCCTGGGTTTCGCCCCACAGATTCGGGAAATGCCAAACAAGCGCACGACTGCGGCGCAGTTCCGGATTTTTCAGCACGTCAACGAAACTGATGCCGTCGACGGTCTGTAGCGTGTGATAGTCCCTCACGCCCGCCATTTCCAGTATTGTCGGGAAAAAGTCCTCAATAATCACCGGCTGGTCGCACTCGGTTCCGCCGTCGGTCACGCCTTTCCAATAGACCATCATAGGTTCGCGCACACCGCCCAGGTAGGCCGACCCCTTGCCGGCACGTGCCGGATAATTCTGGTCGCGGTTCTGACGGCCCTGACGGCTGGCTCCACGGCCCTGACCGCCATTGTCCGACATGAAAAGCACAATCGTGTTTGCAGCCACCTCCGGACGGGCTTCCAGGAAATCAAGGATGTCGCCCAAACTCTTGTCCATACCCTCCACCAAAGCCGCATAGCGCGCTTCCTTTTCGTTCAGCGGCTCGCCGAGCTGACGGTCGGGCACATTCCTATATTTTGGCGTAAAGCGTTCGTCGGAATCATAAGGCGCATGCACGGCATAGTGCGACATATACAGATAGAACGGCCGGCCTTCGGAAATGGGTTTACTGATAGCGTCGAGCGCTTCCAACGTAAGCGCTTCCGTGAGAAAAATGTCCTTTCCGTAGTATTTGTCCAGTCCCTCGACAGCAAACCGGGTTCCTTCGCCAAAATTTTTCATTCCCAAATAACTGCCCGGACCTCCGTTGGCTGCTCCGGCAATATTCACGTCGAAACCCATATTCAACGGATTCTCTCCGGGTGTTGTCCGGGCTCCGAAATGGGCCTTTCCGCAATGGACGGTATAGTAGCCGCTGCCTCGAAGCAGTTGGGGCAATGTCGTTGCCGGCGTCGTGTTGCGGGTATTGTGCTCCGAGCGGACCGTATCGGGCTGTATGCCGTTAAACCTCCAGTCGGGCCCCTGAAGAGTCTGACTTTTCGCGTCTGTCGGACTGCCATATTCCAGTGTCCAGTTGGTAACACGGTGTCGGGCGGCATTCATGCCCGTCATCAGGCTGCACCGTGTCGGCGACGATATGGCACAGGCATAGGCCTGCGTGAATTTCACGCCCATTTTCGCCAGACGTTCCATGTTAGGCGTATGGAAACGCTGGTTGAGAGCAGTGGGTTCATCGTTATAGAAGGGTACGGAAGTGTCCTGCCAGCCCATATCATCCACAAGAAACATGATTATGTTGGGCCGTGTCTGAGCGGCAACGGCCAATCCAGCCGCAAGAAACAGTTTTGTAGTCAGGTTTGATGTTTTCATTGATACATTATTTTATCAAACAATTATAACATTTATCAATATACAAAAGTGTTCTTCTGTTTATCCTTAACCATTCTGATAAATGAAGATAATGTTTCTATTTCAGACTGAAATTCTTTATCAAATGAAGTCAAATAAGGAGCAGGAACAACCAATGTTAAATGTTCATGCTTCATTTCGCGCAATTGATTTTTAGAAATACCTTGTTGCAAGGTAAACAAATATTTATCTTTTATTCGATCTGCCTCGTTTAAGACTTGTCTCCAACGATCTTTACACGTCGTTTTTGCACCTAAAAAGACCAAATTCTCAACAGGGAACAATAGATTATGATATGCCTTCCCATTTGGGAACAAGAAATCCGGCTTTTTGTTATCTTCTGTAACTACCTGTTCTTCAAATTCTAACCGAGAGGCTGAAAAAATAGTTGCAAGATGATGTTCTAATGATTTCCCGGCACGAGACTTTCGTCGATTAAGAATCGCATTTGCGAATGTTATCAATTCTTGACAGTTCGAGAAAGAAGAGCCATATACCGGAGCATATATTTTTTCTTCAAAACCACGGAATAACAAATATTCAGTATCTATCCATTTCAAAAGACACTCATCAGGTGAATTACATATTCTCTCATTATTTATATTGTAAACATTATTATAAACATTTCGCGCAAGTTGAGCCATCAAATTGGTTTCTGGAAAATCTGCATAAAGCTCGATAAGTTCTTTAATGCCTAAATCCAAATCATTCTTTTGTCTATGTTCTTGTGATACATTAATCAATTGATTAGTCATATCAGGAGAAAGATTAAAAAATGAAAAGAAATCATCTATATCCTGATCTGTATGTAAAACGAAACCATAATAATATGTATCACTATGCTGTGCGATAATCAATAAATCCCCCACATTATCTTCTTCAAAAAATGGAAAAGATCTACCAAAACGAGTAATACGATACTCATTACGAGTTCCTTGACCATAATAAATAAAACGGCTATCTGTTTCAAAATCATCTTGCCACTTTACTCGTACTAATTTATCTCTATTTTCACCCTTTATACATTCTGTTTCAAACAAAAGGGGTGCAGCACACTTTGGAATATAAAAACCTGACTGATGAGAACCAGTCTTACCAATATCGTTAGCTGTAATAAAACGACAAAATGCATGTTTAGCCTCTTGCACTTTCTCTATTGCTACATTTAAAAGTTCACTCATACCAATTATTTAAGGTTACTACATTGATTTTACTATCTGCTCTGCAACTGCAGTAATCAAAGGGACAACAACAGAATTACCACACTGTCTATACGCTTGAACATCAGATACTTGATCCAGCCTATATATATCAGGGTATCCCATTAATCGTGCACATTCACGAGGAGACAATCGCCGAGGGTTTTTTCCATCAACTTGTGGAATTAAAATCTCCGAACCATCTTTATAATAACGAGCACTAAGCGTTCGGGACACACCATTTAAGTCTACCAAACCAAAACCAAAACCATTTCCTTTTGCTTTATGCTTTTCCGCATAATTTTGCAAATACGACCAAAGTTTATCACTTAAAGTATACTTTTCATCGACAAATGGATCTAATATATCTTTTATTGCATGTGATTCATTTTTATGGTCGGGAAAATTAAAATGCTCTTGACCTTGATAAACATCACGATTAAATCCTACGATTATAATACGTTCACGATGCTGTGGCACATAATACTGTCCATCTAACACTCTATAATGCAGAGTGTAACGAAGCTCTTCTAATGTTCCTTTTATAATTTTAAAAGTATTACCTTTATCATGTGAAATTAAATTTTTCACATTCTCTAAAAAAAAGACCTTAGGCCTATGACGACTAATAATATCCGCAACATCAAAAAAAAGTGTTCCCTGTGTTTTATCTTTAAATCCCGTTTCTCGCCCAAGACTTTTCTTTTTAGAAACACCTGCAATAGAAAAAGGTTGACAAGGGAAACCTGCACAAAGCACATCAAACTTTTGAGGTATATAACTTTTAGTTTCTTCCGTTGTTATATCACCAAATGGCATTTCTCCAAAATTTGCAAAATATGTTTTTTGCGCATATTTATTCCATTCTGAAGAAAACACACATTTTCCGCCATAAGCTTGTAGAGCTAAACGAAATCCTCCCATCCCCGCAAACAAATCAATAAAAGTAAATTTTGGATTATCTGGAGAAGAAAAAGGGACATTAAAAAAATCCGAAAACAAATCTTCCGATTGTTGTTTTTTTACAATTTCAATTAAACAATCATCAGTTATCTCGTCTTTATTATATATTTTTTTTCGTAATAAAAACTCTCGAAATGCACATTGTATACATTCCATGTTTTCAGTGCTCCAACTCAAATCTCGATTATGAAAATATTGGCTTAACACCGCAAGTCGAACATTCCAATCTGTCACATTACATTTTGGCATGTTTGCTTGTGTCATCTTCTCACCTGAAAAGTTTATTAATTCTATATTTGGGGCTGCCGATATTCCTTTTTTCATTCAAATCTTGATTCTTTTATAGCACAAAAATAGCATTTTTTATCGAAAATAACGAATCACCTAATTCTTACTAAAAGAAATCATCTAAATATGTTTTTCTTCTATTTATATTTTCACTTGCTATAAATAAGGAGTTAAAAAAAACGGAGCGGCATCAAATTGACACCGCTCCGTCATTATTCGTTATGACAGATTTCATCAAAGTTTAGCCAACGCCTGGTCGAGATCGGCAATAATGTCGTCCACATCCTCAATACCGACCGAAAGACGAATCAAGTCGGGTGCAACGCCGGCTTCTATCAGCTGTTCGTCGGTAAGCTGACGGTGCGTGTGGCTGGCAGGATGAAGCACGCAGGTACGTGCATCGGCCACGTGCGTCACAATGCAGATGAAACGGAAGTTGTCCATCAGTTTGGCGGCATCCTCGCGCGTTCCTTTCACACCGAACGAAAGCACGCCGCACGAACCGTTTGGCAAGTATTTCTGCGCCAGTGCATGATATTTGTCGTTTTCAAGTCCGCAGTAGCGTACCCATGCCACCTTCGGATGAGCCTGAAGATATTGTGCCACTTTCAGCGCATTCGCACAGTGCTGCTTCATGCGCAGATGGAGCGTTTCCAGCCCGATGTTCAACAAGAAAGCGTTTTGCGGAGACTGGATGGAGCCGAGGTCGCGCATCAGCTGGGCCGTAGCTTTTGTCAGATAAGCCAGCTTGCCGAACTTCTTCGTATAGGTCAATCCGTGATAGGAAGCATCCGGAGTCGTCAGGCCGGGGAATTTATCGGCATGCGCCTCCCAGTCAAATTTACCGCCGTCGACAATCACACCGCCCACGCAGAGGGCATGACCGTCCATATATTTCGTGGTGGAATGTACCACGATGTCAGCTCCCCATTCCAGCGGACGGCAATTGATAGGCGTAGCAAACGTATTGTCGACAATCAAAGGCACACCGTGGCTGTGGGCTATGCGTGCAAACTTTTCAATGTCGAGCACGTTCATTCCCGGATTGGCAATCGTCTCTCCGAAAAGCAGTTTCGTGTTCGGACGGAAAGCCTTTGATATTTCTTCCTCCGAAGCGTCGGGGTCGACAAACGTACATTCAATGCCCAGTTTCTTCATCGTTACAGCGAAAAGATTGAAAGTTCCGCCGTAGATCGACGACGAGGATACAAGATGGTCGCCTGCCTCGCAAATATTGAACACGGCAAAGAAATTGGCTGCCTGTCCGGAAGAGGTAAGCATCGCGCCTGCACCACCCTCCAATGCGGCAATTTTAGCGGCAACGGCATCGTTCGTAGGATTCTGAAGGCGCGAATAGAAATAGCCGGATTCTTCAAGGTCGAACAGACGTGCCATTTGCTCAGTTGTATCATACTTGAATGTTGTACTCTGATAGATAGGCAATACACGTGGCTCACCGTTCTTCGGCTGCCAGCCACCCTGTACGCAAATGGTCGCTTCTTTCAATTTTTTCTCCATAAGATTGTATTTTTTAAAATATTCGTCAAAGATAATGCAAGGGGTGCGGATTGGCAAATTAAAACGAAGTTTTCAACGTTCAAAGATTCCAAACCGCAACTTTTCTTACACAAAAACATAGCAGATTGTTCATGATTCAACAGGAATTAAATCAATTTTACATTTTCCGTTTCCGGCTTCCTTACAAGTTTACGGGGAAAGGTGCGGTTTTTCCCGCAAAAAAGCATATCTTTGTTGCGGGACGGCATTTATTACGGGAAAAGACTGATATACCTGAAATTATCCGCCATTATTTACGAACTTACTATATGATTAACTCTGCAATGAAGACCGCTTTCGCCCTGTTGGGCACACTGCTATTGCTGGCAGCCTGCAACGGCCAATCCGGACAAACGGCACAGCCCCCGGCTGCCACACTTACCGCCGATACGACAACACACGTGCAAATCCCCGAATGGATGCAAGGCACATGGTCAGGGAAATTTGATGTCGACACACAAAATTCCGACTATAAAATTCTTGTCACGCTTCTGATTGATGCTTCGGGAAAGGTGATTCAAACAAGTTCCGACAACAGTTCGCCCGTGGAAATGCTCATAGGCCAATGTACCGGCATCGACAGCCGTATCATGACCGTACAATTCAACGATGATACGGGAAACACCGAATACCTGCTCGACTACAAGAACAAACGCATAGCAATCGGCAACAACACCTGGCTCAACAAGAACGATGAATAGACTACTCCTGCTTTTAACCTTTGTGCTGACTACCCTGTTGCCGGCAGCGGCACAGCGCACCGTTTCCATCTGCATGGTGGGCGACATCATGCCGGGTACGACCTACCCCGACTCCACCACTCTTGCCTTTCTGAGCCGAACGCCGGAGAAACTGTTTGAAAAGGCAAGCCACATTTTCAAGGGAGCCGACCTGACTATCGGGAATTTTGAATCCTCGCTGGTCGACATCGGCGATGCCACGCCCCGAAAAAAGGCCGTGGGCAACAACTATATTTTCCGTACACCTACGAAATACGCAGGCATCATGAAAAAAGCAGGTATCGATGTGCTTACTTTAGCCAACAACCACCTGTTTGATTTCGGCTCCGAGGGCCTGAAATCCACCCTCGCCTCGCTGGACAAGGCAGGCATCCGCTATGCCGGCATCAACAAAACGCACACGGTGACAACGGTCGTGCGCAACAACCTTACCATCAGCATCTGTGCCTTCGGTCACAGTTCGATGAGTCCGTCGATTTTCGACTTGAACGCCGCTGAAAAGCTGATACACTCGCTGAAACAGAAATCGGACATTGTCGTGGTATCCTTCCACGGCGGTGCAGAAGGGGCGCACCACGAACACATCCCGTTTCGCGAAGAAATGTTCCACGGCGAACGACGCGGCGACGTTCATGCCTTTGCCCGCCGCTGTGTCGATGCCGGAGCCGACCTCGTTTTCGGACATGGCCCGCACATACTGAGAGGCATGGAACTCTACAAGGGACGGCTGATTGCCTACAGCCTCGGCAATTTCTGCACACCCTACCGCTTCAGTCTTGACGGGACGAGCAAATTTGCGCCGATACTGAAAGCGGAACTGGGCAGCGACGGAACTTTCCGCATCGGGCACCTCTATAATTTCATACAGGAATACGGAAAAGGACCGCAGCCCGACCCGGAAAACAGGAGTTCAAAGCGCATGGCCTACCTGTCGACGTTCGACTTTCCGCTGTCAAACCTGCATATTGCCGACGACGGATGGGTTACCATCGGCAATGCCCAGCCCGTACATCTGCTGCTCAAAGAAGCGAAAGCGCAATTAGGCTGCAAATACCGCCACGGACACAGCGGAAACGGATATTTTGACTGCTCGGGCTTTACAAAATACGTATATGCACAGATAGGCTACTACCTGAACCCGTCATCGAAAGTGCAGTTCACGCAAGGACGGCCCGTGAAACGGAACGAACTCCGGGCCGGCGACCTTGTTTTCTTCGGCGGCAGCAAGGCCATCAACACCGTCGGACATGTCGGAATCGTAGTCGACGTTTCGAGGGACGGCAAATCGTTTCGCTTTATCCATGCCAGCAGCCGCGGAGTGGTCATCGACCGTTTTCCGGACATGGCATACTATGTGAAACGCTATATCGGAGCACGGCGGATTCTGCCTTAAACGGAGAAAATTGTTAATAAGTTTTGACGAAAAAACGGACACCATTAAGAGCAATTGAATACCTTTGTAGTTCAATTGCAAAAAAACTATGCTGGACGAAAACACTTTGAGAAGAGGAAAACTCTATTTCCGATAC
This sequence comes from uncultured Porphyromonadaceae bacterium, assembly GCA_900548875.1. GTDB lineage: Bacteria > Bacteroidota > Bacteroidia > Bacteroidales > Muribaculaceae > Limisoma. Next base: position 15,724 of record URMA01000058.1, read on the forward strand.
GGCACCATGGGGTCAGCTAAGACCGCCATGCTGCTGACTACAGCCTATAATTTCGAAGAAAGGGGAATGAATTTCCTCTGTATGAAACCGATTATCGACAACCGTGAAAAGGACAGCATCATCCGTTCACGCATAGGCATCGAACGAACCTGCCACTGGATTTATCCCGAATCCGACATGTACAAGATGCTGACCGACATTTTCAACAAGGAACAGAAACTGATGGAATGGATTCTCGTCGACGAGGCCCAGTTCCTCACCGCCGACCAGGTCGACCAACTGGCACGCATCGTTGATGACTTCGGCGTAAACGTGCTCTGCTACGGGCTGCGCACCGACTTCCAAAGCAAGATGTTTGAAGGTTCGCGACGACTTTTTGAAATTGCCGACACCATCGACGAAGTGAAGTCCACCTGCACCTGCGGACGAAAAACCATCATCAATGCCCGCATTGATGCCAACGGCAATGTAGTGACCGACGGCGACCAGGTGGAAATCGGAGGAAACGACAAATACATAGCCCTCTGCCGCCACTGCTGGTACAAGCGACGCCGCGAACAGGAACAGACTTCGGCCCTCGACTTCGGCGAAGACTTCAAAGGATAGACACATCCACACATTGACAATAACATACCTTTCAGTCACTCCACGACAGCTCCCCTTTCTAATGCGGAAATAGCTAACGCAGTGACTATCAATTTGTCGCATTTATGGCAGTAGGGACACATCCCCCGGTGTGTCCGAAATACTTTAATAATTCTGGAATTTTATGTTTTTTGCTTACTGCTACCTCAGCCGGATAATGTGGCGGTCGGGGACGAGAGTGCCGACGATGCCGGTGCCGCCGGTCACGTTCGAGGGGATGGAGAAACCTTCGGCGAAGGGGTCGGAATCGGTAATATCATAAACTTCCATGATTTTCAGATAGTTGAAGAAGTCGCGGGAAAGAGCCTGCAACTCGATGACCATATAGGGATTCTCGCCGCTTCGCATTCTTGATTCAACGGTGAAGGTGTGTTCCCTGCCGTCGAAGAGCTGGTCGTCGAACACATTAGAGAAATATGCCGGTCGGTAGTGCGTGCCGACGGTGAGACGTTCGTCGCGGAAAATCATGTCGCTCGAAGTGAAGATGTCCGTCGCATAGAAAAAATTGATATCTGGACGGTAATCACTGATGTTGCGTACTTTCAGCCGATAATAGTTGGTTTGGTCGGGGATGTCGGAGATACGCAGTTGGCAGACAATGATAGTGTCCGACCCGCCTTCTTCGTTGATATATTCAGCCGGTGGAACAAATGGTGAAAAACGTTTTTCATACGACAGTATTTCTATTTTGGGTTGGCTCGGAGCCGTAATTTCGCAGGATGCGGGACGCAGACCCTCTGCCGTTACATTCAGTCGGATATTGTCGTTGGGACGGCATCGGTAGTCGCCGATGTAGGATTTGGTCGAATCGTCATAGACAAGCGTTTGCGGTTGTCCGCCGTTGACGGAGAGTTCCACACAGGCGTTCGAAATCATTTCCTTTGAATAATATTCGGATATGGACGGGTGCAATGTTTTTGCCACTGATACGCTGACCGTTGTGTCGGGCGTAAACAGCGCGTTGACACTCATGTCGACGGGAGTGCCGTCTTGTTCGTAAGGGATAGACACCTCGCATGCCACGGGAAGCAGGGCAGTGAGGAGCAATGCGGTATGTTGAAGCAGTTTTTTCATGCGTTTAGAATTTTAGAGAGTAACTGAACGAAGGTATAAACGGGAACAGACAGACGCCTTTCAGCACGGTCCGATTGTTGTCGTAGCCTAAGTAGGTATTGGTAATGTTCATCCGGTTGTAGACATTGTAAAGGGTAACATTGAAATCGCTTTCGCCCCATCCGTGGCTGACAAGATAGGACACGCTGATGTCGAGATGATGATTTGCCGGCAGCCGGAAGTTGTTGCGTTCGGTGGCGTAAGTGCGCCAGTTTGAGTATCCGAGTATTTCGGCTTCACTGGAGCCTTCTTTCCATGGAAAAGCCGCATACTCTCCTGCATAAATAAAACTGCTCAATATTGAATAACCGATAGCATAATATTCCGAAAGTGTACCTCCAGGAGCGAAGATGTCGGGGAGCGTACCCAGTCTTCCTGACTGGTAGCTCCACGAAGCTGACACTTTCCAGCCCATTTTAAATTGGTGGCTGATGAAAATGTTGAAATTATGACGACGGTCGTGCGGGGCATAATATTCATACCCGTTGTTGAGGACGTTTCCCGGGCGGTCGAACTTGTTCAGCGCTTTCGACCACGTGTAGCTAATCCAGCCGTCGGTGCGTTCCGACTGTTTCCGCAGCATGAGTTCCACTCCGTAGGAACGTCCGGCACCCACGGCCACCTGCTTCTCCCAGTCGCTTCCCCGCAGCAGATAGCTGGCACCGTCGCGGTATTCGATGATGTTGTCCATCGTCTTGTAGTAGCCTTCGGCGGAAAGCGAAAGGTCGCCGAGAAATTCGTAGTTGTAGCCCAGTGCCCATTGGTCGGACTTCATCATCGGGATGTTTTCCGTGACCGGCACCCACAGGTCGGATGCCATGATGATGCTCGATGTCGACAGCCGGTGGATGCTTTGCGAGGTACGCGAATAGGATGCTTTCAGCGCCATGTCCTTTCGGGGAAGCCAGCGCACGGAAAGCCGCGGTTCGAGCAACTGATATATTTTCCCGACGGCTACGAGCGAGTAGCGGAGCCCGAGATTTGCCTTCCATTGGGGATGGAAAGTCCAGTCGTCCTCCGCATAGAGGGCTGCGGAGAGCGTCCGTTGCGTCGTGCCGTACTGGTTCTCTTTTATGTTCAGTGTCTCAACACCGTCTTTAATCCGATATTCTTCCTGATAGGATTTCGCTATCGGGCCGAACTGCTGAGCTGTGAGTTTTGCCCCAGTGCGTACCACATGGCTGTTGCTGAAAAGCAACTTCAGATCGGATGAAAGCGACAACTCGTCGATGGTAGATCTGTTTTCTTGCCATGACAGCGTGTGATAGGCGTTCTCGGGATCAATTATTTTGCAATTGTTGTCCCGGAAATATCTGGCTCCCGACCAATTTGAAGACTTTAGCCTGTATAAATAGCGGCTGTAGCCGAGGTTGGTGTTGACCTGCATATTTTTGTTCTTCTGGTGTGTCCAGAAAAGGTTGGAGGCTATGTTTCTCCAGTCGTTATCCGTTCGGCTGCCTGTGTAATGGATTTGTTTGTTTCCCATCGTTTCG
>URMA01000059.1 GCA_900548875.1 uncultured Porphyromonadaceae bacterium
TTGCCTGCCAATACGTCGGCTTCATCCTTCATCTGTGCTTCGTCAACGTAAGCCTGTGTGAAGTTGTATTCTGAACCAAGCTGGAATGCCGGGTTGTTGACCAAATCCGGATAGTTTTCATAAACTACTGCAGGCGGCACATAGCCTTCAGCTTCGAGGAATGCTTTCACATAAGAAGTTTCGTTGGCCTTTACCGTTACCGGTGCCAGATATTCTTCGGATGCTTCCTTATAGCCTTCGGCTGCATAGGAAAGTGTGTATTCACCCGGTTCAAGGTCAGTGAAGATGAACGCACCGTTCCATTCATTGTCGGTTGTGTAGGTTTTTACGGCCTGACCGTCCTTGCTCAAAGTTACCGTAACACCGTTCAGCGGTTTGTACTGGTCGTCGGTACGGGCAGCCGGAGTGTAGTATTGGTCAGAGAATTTTTCGTGAAGGTCGCGGACGATACCGTAGATTTCACCGGTTGTTTCAGCTTTCCAGCCCATGTAGTCGATAAGGCCTCTTGCATAGAGATGACCTTCGTGGCGGCATACGTCATCGTTCATTGCACGTTGGCGTGCTGGCTGATAAGTGTGGAAGTAGCCTTCAACCAGGAAGCCCGGAACGCTGTGGAGCAGCACGCCGAGGTAGCCTTCGTATTGGTTGCCGTTGTTGGTAATGGTTTGAGAACTTCCATAGAAGGAAATATCACCGCGGACGTTGGAGTTGTCCATCGAGTAGTAGTTCCATGTCTGGTGTTCGTTGGAATAACTGTAAGGCCAGATATGTTCAGCCATTGCACGGCTGCCCGGGCAAGCCTCTTCATCGTCGGTTCCGCGGTAGAGATAGAGCGGATAGTTGGTGGATGAACCTTCTGTTGCTGCATTGGAGTGAACAGAAATGAAGATATCGAAGTTGTTGGCTTCCACTTCTTCTCGGATTTCCGACAGGTTGCGGTTGTAGGCATTTTCGTTTTCGCCTCCCTTAACGTATGGATAAGGACCCGCTTTTACGTGCGACATAACGATGTGCTGGCTCAGGTCAAGAGCTGCACCGACACGAGTCGGATTGTCGTTTGTCTGGTTCTTTGTACGGTCGAAGGGAACACCGGCTTTAACCAGTTCGTCCAGCAATGAGAAACACTTCTGGAGGTTGGTGTTCGATTCAAAGAAACCGGTTGTGTCGACATCGGCGCTGTTGTACGGTTGACGGCCGATGGTTGTCATCGGACGGTCGTTAGGACTCCAGCTACCGTGTCCCGGGTTGATATATATTCTGACTTCTTCTGCCGGTTTGTTGGCAAAAATGCTTCCGCAGGCCAAAACTGTAAGTGCAGAAGCCATTAATAGTCTGCGTTTCATGTCGTATTATTTAGTTTTTACATTAATGATGTAAGCTTCTCCGCTTGGAGTAGTGAATGAAATGATGTTGCCTGCTTTGTTGGCTGAAGGATACATGGCAACCTGCTTTCCGTCGGTCACTTCCTGGCGAACCAGCGTCTTGCTGTCGATTGCGATGATCTTGGAGTCAGTGATGTTGTAGCCATTGTCGGAATCCAACATACCGATTACGATGTTGTTGTCATACCATTTCGGAGCGCGGATTACGCCGATAAAACGAGCATTCTTGCCGTCGATGTCGCATACATAGGCGCCTTTGGTCGACAGGTAGTAGAGGATTTTTGTTCCGTCGGGCGATACGGACGGCCACAAGTAGCTTTGTCCGCTCTGTCCGTTAGGAGAAATCACTTCTGTCTTGCCGTTTCGGGTTACGAGCAGTTGACCATACTTGATGGAAACAACCGGAGTGTTTTTGTTGACCGATGTGTTGTTGTAGGCTTTTGCTGTAAGTTTGCCGTTGTCGACGGCATAGACTGCCTGATTGCCGACTGTTACGCCTTCAAGGTCGCGTGTGGCTTTTACGATGGTCTTCACTTCACCTGTCGAAAGGTTCTTGGATTTGAGCGATGTTTTTCTCAATCGGTTTGCATCTACTTCAGTTTCACGGTAGATGATAGTGTTTCCGTCATCAAGAATTTTTACGTCATAACCAGATCCCTGGGCTGTTGTGACTACCGATAGCTTGCCTGTTGCAAAGTCGTACTTTTGGAGTCCCGGTTTCAGCTGGTCGGAAACGAGCATGTAGTCGCCGTTCGGACTCATCGTTGAAACGTAAGGTGTTACGCCGTCCGGGAACTTGACTTGCTGGATAGAAGTCACGTCGAGGAGTTGCGCAAATCCAATCGCACTGCTGCACAGGAGCATTACTGAAAAAATAATTTTTTTCATAGTGATTGAAATTTAATAGGTTTGTAAATAAAAGTGTTAAGGTTAATTTCTGATGTAAATTTAGCGGTAAATTTTATATGTTGGTTACAATTTTTTGAAATTTATAGACTTTTAACCATAAAAAAAGCAACGGAAATTTTCCGTTGCTTTTCAGATACACATTATAGATGAAAAACTTTATTTAATCAAATATTGTGAGCTGATGGATTCGTATTCGTGTACGCGGCGGATAGTGTCGGCGAACAGAGGTGCGATTGAAAGGATAGTTGCTTTCTTGCATTCCTTTTTGAACGGAATACTGTTGGAGAAAATAATTTCAGTCAATGCGCAATTGTCCACGCGTTCTGATGCCGGGTCGCTCATGATGGCGTGAGAAGCGAGGGCACGAACTGATTTAGCGCCTTTCGACATCATCAAGTCAGCTGCCTTAGTGATGGTTCCGGCTGTATCAACCATATCGTCGACGAGGATGACATCTTTTCCTTCAACTTCACCGATAACAGTCATGTTTTCAACTACATTGGCTTTTGCACGTTGTTTGTGGCAAAGTACCAATGGCACGTTGAGATATTTTGCATAGTTGTTGGCACGCTTGGCACCGCCTACGTCCGGTGTTGCAATAACCAGATCCTTCAAGTTCAAAGACTCGATGTAAGGAATAAAGATGGATGAAGCGTAGAGGTGGTCAACCGGCACATTGAAGAAACCTTGAATTTGGTCGGCGTGAAGGTCCATTGTAATCAAACGGTCGATTCCGGCTGCGCTCATTAAGTCGGCAACCAGTTTGGCGGCAATTGATACACGCGGTTTGTCCTTGCGGTCCTGACGGGCCCAACCAAAATAAGGAACTACGGCAATGACAGATTTGGCTGAAGCACGCTTTGCTGCATCGATCATCAGCAGAAGCTCCATCAGATTGTCGCTGTTCGGGAAAGTGGACTGTACCAAAAATACTTCGCAACCACGGATAGATTCTTCGAACGATACTTCAAATTCACCGTCGGCAAAATGCTGAATGTTCATTTTACCTAATTCTACACCAAGTTCAGCACAAATAGCTTCAGCAAGATACTGAGATTTTGTGCCGGAGAAAATCTTAAAAGGAGGCAAGTTGTTGTTCATAGCTTTGAGCTGAAAAATTTTTTGCAAAAATAGAAATAAATTATGTATCCGGTCACTTCTTTGCAGAAGTTTTTTCATTTTTATTTTTTACGGTTTTGCTTTTCGGAAATCTGATTTTCCACAAAGCGGCGCCGTTTCCCTCCAGTTCAATGTGGAAAGGCTCTGATTCAGAGAGCGTTTTCTTTTCCTTTTTTCCAGAAAGCAGTTCTGTGGCGGTGAATGTTCCTTTCTGCATGTTCAATGTGTCGAAAGCATGTTGGGGAATGTTGATGTCGCACGAGAATCTGCATCCGGCAAAGTTGACGGCAATCACAATCGCTTCGTTGTCATACATGCGGATGTAGGCATAGACATTGTGCGGATTGAGTGTAGGATTGTTGTAGTTGACATACATGACGTCGAAGAAACTGCCTTTGCTGATGGCCTTCTCTTTCGTGGCAAGGTTCAGAACGGCGGCATAGGTTTCGCGCAGCTGAATTTCGTCGGCCGACAGGTGGTCGTAGTTGCATTTGCCGTTATTGTACCATCGTTGCAGAGTTTTTACTCCCCAATAGTCAAAAATCGTAGTACGTCCGTCGCGTCCGCTGAAGCCTTCTGCATCTTCGGCACGTTCGCCGAGTTCCTGTCCGGCATATATCATCATCGGGCCGTTGTTGATGGTTGCTGCTACTACCAGTGAGGGCAGGACCAGATGGGCGTTGCCGGCATATTCGCGTGAGGCGAAACGCTGTTCGTCGTGATTCTCAAGGAAGTTGAGCATGTGGCGTGCAATGCCTTCCACAGTCTGCCAACAGCCTGTAATCTGTGCGGCGGAAATGTTGTGGCACTGGATTCCGCGCAATGTGTCGTAGAGGTTTACCTTGTCGTAGAGATAGTCGAAACCTCCGCGATAAATGTAGTCGCGGTAGATGTGCACGTCGTAGAGCTCGGCGATGAATTTGATGTCAGGATATTTTTCCTTAACCTGGGATATGGCCCATTGCCAGAACTCAACCGGCACCATGTGTGCCATGTCGCAACGGAAGCCGTCGACACCCTTGCCTGCCCAGAAACGCAGTATGTTGAGCATTTTGAACCATGTGTCGGGAATCGGGGAGAAGTGGGTGGAACCGTTGCCGTAGTCGATACCGTAGTTCAGTTTTACGGTTTCATACCAGTCGTACTGGTTGGGGAACGCATGGAAACAGTCGTTGCCTGACGCTTTTGCCGGAAATTCGTTGTAGGCATCGTCACCGCTACCGAGGTCGAAGCTCGGCGAGAATTTCTGGCGGGGAATATAATAGAAATTGTTGTTCGGACTGAAGAATACGCTTGTGTCGTCGTCGGCACTGAAATCCTTAATGCCGGCAGGCGCTACATCCGAATGGTATTGGCGCGCCACATGATTTGGAACGAAGTCGATGATTACTTTCATGCCGCAGTCGTGGGTACGCTTCACGAGTGCTTCGAATTCCTTCATGCGGTTGGGCACGTCGACAGCGAGGTCGGGATCAATGTCGTAGTAGTCCTTTATTGCATATGGAGAACCAGCATTGCCTTTGACGATATGTGGATTGTCGGGGCGTATGCCGTAGCGTTCGTAGTTGGTTTTTGTGGCGTGTTCAATTACTCCTGTATACCAGACGTGAGTGATTCCCATGTCGGCCAGGGAGTTGAGCACCGTTTCGGTTATGTCGTTCAATTTTCCGCAGCCGTTCTGCTCGATGGTGCCGTTGGGCACGCAGTTGGTGTTCATGTTGGTGAACAGACGGGTGAAAATTTGATAGATGATAAGTTTGTCGTTCATATTATTTTGACAATTTGTCGATTAGTTTTGTACTTTCAATGACTTGGACCGCTTTCTGGTAGCCAATGTTGAAAAGCTTGTCCATCTCCTGTATGCTGAACGCCGTGTAGTTGCTCGCTTCTTCTGTCTTGATGACAACATCACAGAGGCGCATGTCGGGAGTTGCATTATATTTGACGAGCAGGTCGAAGCTGCGTTGTGCCACGGAAAGCAGTGTCGGCTTGTAGGGTTTGTTGACGATGGGCTGGCAGTTGGCTCCAATCAGGATGTCACATTGGCGCCGAATGGCCCAAGCCGGAAGATTTCGGACTACGCCTCCATCCACATAATTGATTCCGTTGATTTTATGAGGACGGAAAATGATGGGAATGGAGCAGGAGGCTATCACTCGGTCGATGATTCCTCCGGATTCAAACTTAACCGGCACACCGTGGTCGAAGTCCGTCGCGCAGACAATGGTCGGCAGTTTCAGTTCTTCGATATTCGCGACAGGCAGGTTTGCTTTCAGGAATTTTGCCAAACCGTCGAGCTTGAAAAATCCGTCTTTGGGAATACCGAGGTTGATGAAATCCGAGAAATGGGAATTTTTGAACATGTCTAGAATCTCCTTGTAGCCGTAGCCGCTGGCATAGAGTACGGACACAATGGAGCCGGCGCTGACACCCGATATGATTTCGGGCTTTATGCCATATTCGTCAAAAGCCTTCAGTATGCCCACGTGGACAAATCCCTTTGCCCCGCCACCGCTCAATGCGAGTCCGACATGGTGTTTTCTTGCTGGTTTGTCAAGCATAATGCGATTTTGAATGATACAAACTTACAACAAATTAGTAAATCGAGCAAAAGTCGGCGTGTAAAATTTTAAACCCAAAACGGTCATTCGACCGCCAATCAAGGTTTTGCTATTGATTGTGTGCGATAGTTGGCTCTTTAGTTGTCTTCCGCATTGCTGTCTGCATCTTGCTTCCTGCTTTTCTCGATGTAGCCCGCTACATCTTCGATAAAGGCAGAAATCAATCTGCCTGACAGCAATACGCAATCCAATATAAAGTCTAATGACCGATTTGGGTTTATGAAAAAGCGACGGGCGAAATGCCGTCGGCAAATCGTCCGTCGCTGTAACGTATGTGTCCTTTTTCGGAGATGTTTATTTCAAAAGCTCGACTGAACGTTTCAGGAATTCGTCGAGAGCCTGGCCTTTGAGCAGGTTGTTTCCGAGGAGTGCCAGGTCGATAAGCTGCTTGATAAGCGGGTTGCTTGCAGCATAGGTGCGGATAGCTTCGTTTTCTTCCTTACGGATACTTTCAGCTTTGGCTTCATTTTCCGTAATCTGCAACTTTTCGGCTTCCGTTGCATCCTTCTTGTCGCGGAGTTCGGCAACAGTCTTGTTGATGGAGTCGATGGATTCTTCCATTGGCATCACCTTGTCGTTCAATGCGGCTTTCGCGTCGTCCATCACACGTTTGATGAGCGGGTGCTCGGTGTTGAGGATTACACTGTAGGAGTCAGGCAGATCGCCGTAGAAGCTCATGCCGCTTTGCATTGCCGCCATTTCCTTCATGCGTCGCATGTATTCGCTCTGTGTGATTTGTACCGGTTGGGTATTTTCGCTGAGCGCTTCGAACGACACAAGGAATTCGCTCTTTTCTACTGTCGGGATCTGTGACTTGAACAGTTCGGTCATGATGTTGCGTTCCGAAGTGGAGAGCTCGGCAGTCTTGCGGTCTTCCTTCACAATGAGGTTTTCAATCACATCGCTGTCGACACGCACGAATCTCGATTTTTCGAGCTTGCGTTCCAACAGTCCGACAAAGTGGCTGCCCAACTGGTCGTCGATGACAAGCACATCGTATCCCTTGTCGGTAGCTGCCTTGATATAGCTGTACTGAGCTGTCTTGTCGGTAGTGTAGAGATAGATGAGGTTGCCGTCCTTGTCAGTCTGATTACTTTCGATGAGCTGCTTGTATTCGTCGAGCGTGAATTTCTTGTCGTCGGTGTTTGGCAGAAGGGCAAACTTCATGGCCGAATCACAGAACTTTTCGTCGGTCAGCATGCCGTACTCGATGAAAATCTTGATGTCGTTCCATTTTTCTTCAAACTCCTGACGGCGTGTCTTGAAAATGTTTTCAAGCTGTGAAGCCACCTTCTTTGTAATATAGGAAGAGATTTTCTTTACGTTGGCATCGCTCTGGAGATAAGAACGTGACACGTTCAACGGAATATCCGGTGAGTCGATGACACCACGCATAATCATCATGAAGTCGGGCACTACGCCTTCTACTGAATCTGTTACGAATACCTGGTTGCAGTAGAGCTGTATGCGGTTCTGCTGTGCATCGAGGTTGTTTTTCAGTTTTGGGAAATAGAGGATACCGGTCAGCGTGAACGGGAAGTCAACGTTCAGGTGAATCCAGAACAACGGGTCTTCGTTGCCCGGATAGAGTTCGTGGTAGAACTTCAGATAGTCCTCGTCTTTCAGTTCGGAAGGCTGAAGCGTCCATGCCGGCTTGGTGTCGTTGATGACATTATCTTCCTCCGTGTCGACAAATTTTCCGTCTTTCCATTCCTGTTTTTTGCCGAATACGATAGGCACAGGGAGGAACTTGCAGTACTTCTTCAGCAAGGATTCGATTTTGTCCTTTTCCAAAAATTCCTTGCATTCGTCGTCAATATGAAGAATGATGTCCGTACCGCGTTCTGCCTTTTCGATTTCTGTCAATTCGTATTCCGGTGAACCGTCGCATACCCAGCTGATGGCCTTTGCACCTTCTTTATAAGAGAGTGTGCGGATTTCCACTTTCTTGGATACCATGAAGGCAGAGTAGAAGCCCAGACCGAAGTGGCCGATGATGGCATTGGCGTTGTCCTTGTATTTGGCAAGGAATTCTTCTGCACCGGAGAATGCGATTTGGTTGATATATTTTTCAACGTCTTCTGCGGTCATACCGATACCGGCATCGGAAACGGTCAATGTTCCGTTTTCCTTGTCGAGGGTCACGCGGACCTTCAAGTCGCCGAGTTCGCCTTTGAATTCGCCGCAGGAAGAAAGTGTTTTCAGTTTTTGAGTTGCGTCGATAGCGTTGGAAACGATTTCACGAAGAAAAATATCGTGGTCGCTGTATAAGAATTTTTTGATAACCGGAAAAATGTTTTCCGTAGTTACTCCAATTTTTCCTTTTTGCATGATTGTTTGTATTTTTTGTTCTGTCCCATAATAAGCAAAAAAAATGCCATACTTGGAAAAGTATGACATTTTATCCGTTTTGTATGACGAAATTGTCAGTCGTCCGCTTATTCGCCGACAACGCATTTCAGTTTGTCGTTCTCTTTGTCAACGTCGAATTTCAGTTTTCGGCTGTTTTCCAGTTCCGCACGCAGCATCATTTCGGCCAAATCGTCTTCAATGTATTGCTGGATGGCACGTTTTAGCGGACGTGCACCGTATTGGCGGTCGTAGCCTTTCTCAACGATGAAATTCTTGGCTTCGTCGGTAATGGTCAGCTCGTAACCGAGGTCGGACACGCGCTTGATGAAACCGCGCAGCTCGATGTCGATAATCTTGAACAGGTCGTCCTTTTCAAGCGAGTTGAACATCACGATATCGTCGACACGATTTAAGAATTCTGGCGCAAACGCCTTGTTCAGAGCTTTTTGGATGACACTGCGCGAATGTTCCTTCATGTCGCGGCCCGTATCGAAGCCGATGCCCTTGCCGAAGTCTTTCAATTGGCGTGTACCGATGTTCGATGTCATGATGATAATCGTGTTCTTGAAGTCCACATAACGACCGAGGCTGTCGGTCAGACGGCCTTCGTCCATTACCTGCAACAGCATGTTGAACACATCGGGATGCGCCTTTTCGATTTCGTCGAGAAGGATGACGCTATAAGGACGGCGACGCACTTTCTCCGTCAGTTGTCCGCCTTCTTCATAGCCGACATATCCGGGAGGTGCCCCCGTGAGGCGCGACACCGTGAATTTTTCCATATACTCGCTCATGTCCACGCGAATCAGGGCATCCTTTGAGTCGAACAGAAACTCTGCCAGCTTCTTTGCCAGGTGGGTTTTGCCGACACCCGTCGGTCCGAGGAACATGAATGTGCCGATAGGACGGTTCGGGTCCTTCAGTCCGACACGGTTGCGCTGTATGGCCTTTACGATTTTTGCTATCGCTTCGTCCTGTCCGACGATGTCACGCTGAAGTTCTGCTTTCATGTCGAGCAGGCGTGCGCTTTCCGACTGGGCAATCCGCTGAACAGGTACGCCTGTCATCATGGCCACCACTTCCGCAATTTTGTCAGCGTCGACAATTTCGCGGTGGTTGCGCAACTCGATCTCCCAATCCTGTTTTTGCTTGACAAGAGCCGTCTCCATCTGATGGATTTCGTCGCGGTATTTTGCCGCTTCCTCAAACTGTTGTGCCTGAGCGGCTTTCAACTTGAGGGTGGTGGTTTCGCTGATTTTCTCTTCGAGAGCGATGAGCGATTGCGGAGCATTTACGTTGGCCATGTGCACACGTGCACCGGCTTCGTCGAGCGCATCGATGGCCTTGTCAGGGAAGGAACGGTCGCTGACATAGCGTTGTGTCAGTTTGACGCAGGCCGCCAATGCGGCATCCGTAAATGTCACGTTATGATGGTTTTCATAATTTGCTTTGATGTTCTGCAAAATCTGCAGGGTTTCTTCGGGCGATGTCTGCTCGACGATGACTTTCTGGAAACGGCGTTCCAACGCACCGTCCTTTTCGATGCTTTTACGGTATTCGTCGAGGGTTGTGGCTCCGATACATTGCAGATCGCCGCGGGCAAGGGCCGGTTTCAGCAGGTTGGCGGCATCCATTGTGCCCGTAGAGCTGCCAGCTCCCACGATGTTGTGCAGCTCGTCGATGAACAGGATGATGTCCTTGTTCTTCTTCAGCTCGTCGAGAATGGCTTTGATACGCTCCTCAAACTGTCCACGGTATTTTGTGCCGGCCACAACAGCCGCCATGTCCAGCGAGATGACACGCTTGTCGAAGAGCAGTCGCGATACCTTCCGCTGCTTGATTCGCAGGGCAAGACCTTCCACGATGGCAGATTTTCCCACGCCCGGTTCTCCGATCAGCACCGGATTGTTTTTCTTGCGGCGGCTGAGGATCTGTATCAGCCGTTCTATTTCGTGGTCTCTGCCTACGACCGGATCCAGCTTGCCTTCTTCGGCAGCCTGCGTGATGTCGTAGCCGAACTTGTTTAGCACGGGTGTGTCGTTAGGTCCGGATTTTCTTGGCTGCTGGCTCTGCCGATCGGCCGTATTTCCGTCGTTCTCTTTCGGAGACTCTTCGGGAAAACCGTCGTCGTCATCGTCAAAGTCGTTGTTTTCATATTTGTCGGAGAGCTGCATCGTGGTCAGCGTCCGGCTATATTTTGTCCTCTTTTCAGGTCTGTTCATGTTTATGCTTTATAGATTATTCATAATTTCACTATCAAAAATAATGCCAAAAGTTGTATTGTCTGACTATGCCGTCCGGCGGTTTTCTTATGATTGGAACAAGTGGAATTTCTTTGCAGTTTTTTTGTTTAATTGGAATATATATGTTATCTTTGACAAATATAAATTAAAAATCATAAATTGAAACTATGAAAAATGTGCTTATTGTATTGGCGTTGATGTTTTCCGCCTTGTCTGTGAATGCTGTCGGTTTTAAGTTTGGTATTAAGTTGGGCGCGCTTGTGTCCCGTGTGGAAAACACCAATGGAGTTTCTGATGGAACTTATTTCTCAAATTTGGACTATCCGTTTGTCGGCGAGTCCGGCGTTTCATTTACCGGTGGAGTAGCAACAAAAATTGACCTTTATAAAGGTTTTGGCATTGACCCGGAAATCATGTTTCAACAAATTATAGGAAAGTATGTCCGTTCCGGTGAGGAAGACGAAAGTCTTTCGCAGGCGTCATGCAATGCTTATACGTTAGGCATTCCGGTTATGCTTCGCTATCGCTTTGATCTGCCGGTGGTTGCTCCGATGATTTTTACGGGACCGGTTATGGGGTTCCGACTGCAGTCAACCAAATACTTCTCATTTACCCCGTCGCTCTTTTCCGTTGACTGGCGTGTGGGTATCGGAGCGATGATTCGTGAGAATATCGAAGTTTCCGCTAGCTATAACTATGGGTTGCGTAACTTTGCAAAATATTACGAAGACTACAATTATCGAAAGATAGATTTGAAAAACAGAGCGACCTATTGGACTGTCGCTTTGGGCTACTACTTTTAAATTCGTGACAAGAACTTTGGATGTATCTTTTTAACGGACACATTGGAGTAATGTGCCCCCAAATAATGAATTGTATTTTTAAGAACCAGTTATGAAAAAATTGTTTTTATTGATTGCAGTGGTGCTGTCGTGCTTTTCAGCGAATGCTGTGGGGCTGAAGTTTGGCATCAAGTTGGGTGCAGTCCTGTCGAAAGTGGAGAACACTAACGGTATGGCAGATGGTACTGATTTAGGCCAATGCGCCTACCCGTTTACCGGAAAATCGGTTGTTTCCTTTACGGGCGGTCTTGCTGCCAAAATCGATGTGTATAAAGGTTTTGGAATAGATCCTGAAATCATGTTCCAGCAAATATCCGGAGAGATCTATCGCCGTGCCGTGACTGAAAAGATCGGTGATGACGTCAATAAATATAAAGTTTCTACGATCAGTATTCCTGTCATGCTTCGCTATCGCTTCGACCTGCCGGTGGTTGCTCCGATGGTATTTACCGGTCCTGTGTTCGGGTTGAGGTTGCAGTCGGGTTATTCCTTCGCGCTGAGTCCGGCTACTGTTCAGACTGACTGGAGGGTAGGTGTCGGAGTGATGATTATGAAAAACACGGAAGTTGCCGTAAGCTATAACTATGGTCTGAACAATTTCACCGATTATAAAGACGAATATGTGAATGCTATCACGCATGAACTTCATAATCGTGCCACTTATTGGACGCTGACTTTGGGCTACTACTTCTGATTTCAGATTGATATGGCATGACGGCAGGAATCCGTTGGGGATTTCTGCCGTTTTTTATGTTCTTTCGGGTTGAATGGGAAGGGAATGGCGAATTTTCGGAGGCAAAACTACATTGTCCGCTTAACGATTTTTTATAAAAACAATATATAATATAAGGTGTAGATTGGCGATTTTTTGTATCTTTGTATGATTTATGTAATGAAAAAAGAAGCATTGGAAAAAGAAAATTGATATGATGCAAGAAGATCGTATTATCAAGATTGATATTGAAAGCGAAATGCAAAAAGCATACATCGACTATTCGATGTCAGTAATTGTATCCCGTGCTTTGCCTGATGTGCGCGACGGTTTCAAACCTGTACACCGCCGCGTTCTTTTCGGTATGGAAAAGTTGGGCAACACGTCAACTCAAGGATACAAAAAATCGGCTCGTATTGTCGGTGAAGTTTTGGGTAAGTATCACCCGCACGGTGACTCTTCTGTCTATTTGGCAATGGTGCGCATGGCTCAGGAATGGTCGTTGCGCTATCCGCTTATCGACGGACAGGGAAACTTCGGTTCTATCGACGGTGACTCGCCTGCGGCTATGCGTTATACAGAAGCGCGCCTGCAAAAGATGGGCGAGGAAATGATGCGTGACATTGACGAGGAAACAGTCGACTTCACGCCGAACTTCGACAACACGTTGGAAGAGCCGACGGTATTGCCGACACGTTTCCCGAACCTCCTTGTCAACGGTGCGTCGGGTATTGCCGTAGGTATGGCAACCAATATGCCTCCCCACAACATGACGGAAGCTATCAATGCTTCCATTGCATTGCTTGAAAATCCGGACATCACGATTCCTGAACTGATGAAATATATCAAGGCTCCTGACTTCCCGACGGGAGGTATCATTTACGGCTATGCCGGTGTGAAGGATGCCTATGAAACAGGCCGTGGACGTATCGTAGTCCGTGCAAAATGCGAAATCGAATCGGAAAAAGACCACGACAAGATTATAGTAAACGAAATACCGTATAATGTCAATAAGGCTCAGCTGATTGAATCGATTGCCGAACTGGTGGAAGACAAGAAACTTGACGGCATTTCCAACATCAACGACGAGAGCGACCGTACGGGTATGCGTATTGTCATCGACATCAAGCGCGATGCCAATGCCAGTGTCATTCTGAACAAACTGTACAAAATGACACAGCTTCAGTCGTCGTTCAGTGTCAACAATGTGGCGCTGGTCGACGGTCTGCCGAAACTGCTTAACCTCAAGGAACTTTTGGAAGCGTTCCTGAAACACCGTCACGAAGTGGTGATTCGCCGTACGCGCTTCCAGTTGCGTAAGGCTGAAGAGCGTGCCCACATTGTCAAGGGCTTGATTATTGCTTGCGACAACATCGACGAGGTGATCAGCATTATCCGCAATTCCAAGACAACGGAAGAGGCCCGCACTCGCTTGAGCGAGCGTTTCGGTCTCGACGAGTTGCAGACAAAGGCTATCGTGGAGATGCGTCTGGCTGCGTTGACCGGTATGAGTCAGGCCAAGTTGCATGAGGAATACGAAGAACTTCAGAAACGAATTGAATTCTTGAACCAGATCCTTACCGACGACAACGTATGCCGCAAGGTGATCGAAGACGAGCTGGTGGAAACACGCGAAAAGTTCGGTGACGAACGTAGGACGGAAATCGTTTACGCTTCTGAAGAATTTAATGCGGAAGACTTCTATGCCGACGATGAAATGATTATCACAATTTCTCACCTTGGCTACATCAAGCGTACGCCGCTGAGCGACTTCCGTGCACAGCATCGTGGCGGTGTCGGAGCGAAGGGCAGCGATACCCGTGAAGAAGACTTTATCGAATATATCTATCCGGCTTCCATGCACAACTACATGCTCTTCTTTACCCAGAGGGGACGTTGCTACTGGCTCAAGGTTTACGAAATTCCGGAAGGTGCGAAGAACTCAAAGGGACGTGCTATCCAGAACTTGCTGAACATCGAAGCCGGCGACAAGGTGAACGCCTTTATCCGTGTGAAACGTCTGGACGATGAGGAATTTATCAATTCCCACTACCTGATTTTCTGTACGAAGAAGGGTATTATCAAGAAAACGTGTCTGGAAGCATATTCCCGTCCGCGTCAGAACGGTGTGAATGCCATCGTTATCCGCGAAGACGACCAGGTTATCCAAGTGCGTATGACCGACGGCAATGCGGAAGTGCTGATGGCCAACCGCAACGGCCGTGCTATCCGTTTCCACGAAAGCACGGTGCGTGTGATGGGCCGTGTGTCTACCGGTGTGAAGGGTATGACGCTTGACGGTGACGACGACGAAGTGGTCGGTATGATTACGATGACCGGCAAGCCGGGTGAAACCGTGATGGTGGTATCAGAACAGGGTTATGGCAAGCGTTCATACCTTGATGACTATCGTATCACGAACCGTGGCGGTAAGGGTGTGAAGACTCTGAACGTAACGGATAAGACCGGCAAGCTCGTTTCCATCAAGAATGTGAACGATTCGAACGACTTGGTAATCATCAACAAGTCGGGCATCACATTGCGTCTGAAAGTTGCGGATATTCGTGTGATGGGCCGTGCTACCCAGGGTGTTCGTCTGATTAACCTCGAGAAACGTAACGACGAAATCGCTTCCGTCTGCAAGGTGGACTCGGAAGAGGAAGCTCTTGAAATGGAAGAAGGTGTTGACACTTCTGTAACTGAAGTTCCGGAGGAAGATCCGACAACGGGAACAGTTGACGAGGGCGCTGATTCAGAGAATGGCGCACCACTCGGGGGCTTGTTTGAAGAATTGAACTAATAACTACAAATAAATCTAACTTAAAATGAAGAAATCATCTATTTTAATGCTTTGCGCTTTGACTTCGTTCGGAGCCTTTGCACAAAAAAGTTTGGTAGAAGAGGTAGAACACTCCATTGGCGGCTTCAATTCCGATTATAAGGCTGCTTGCGAAAAAATCGTTCCGGCTCTTACAAATGAGGAAACAAAAGGCCAGGCCAAGACTTGGTTTGTTGCCGGTGAAGCTAGTTTCGGCTTGTACGACAACTCTTATTCAAAATTGCAGTTGGGCCAGGCCGTTGACACAGTCTTGATGGCAAATTCCATCGTGAAGGGTTACGATTATTTCATGACTGCTCTTCCTTTGGATACAGTGAAGGAAGTAAACAAGAAAGGTAAAGTGAAAATCAAAACAAAATATTCCAAAGACATTGTGAATACTTTGGTGGGACACCACAATGATTTCCAGCTTGCCGGTTCCATGCTTTATGAAAAGCAGAAATATGCTGATGCAGCCAAATGCTGGGATATTTATGCGAAGCTTCCTTATTCCGGTATCGCTGACCGTAGCAAATTCATGGCTCACGATACTATCATCGGTCAAATTGAATTCTATCAGGGTGTAGCTTTGTGGCAGTCGAAGGACTTGAAGGGTGCCGTCAATGCATTTGCCAATGCCCGTAAGCACGGTAACTTGTCGAAGGATGCTTTCGACTACGCTTTGTTCTGTTGTGCTGAATTGAAGGACAACGACGGTGTTGTTGCTATTGCCAAAGAAGCTCTTCCGGTTCACGGTGACAAGGACAGCCAATACTTGAACATCCTTATCAATGACAACATCAACAAGGGTAACTACGACGAAGCCCAGAAGATGATTGAACAGGCTATTGCAAAACAGCCGAACAGCGCTGAACTCTACAATGTCATGGGTATCATGTATGAGCAGAAGAAGGACGACAAGAAGGCTATGGAATGCTTCTTGAAAGCTGTTGAATTGGATGCCAACCACGCACAAGGTCAGTTCAATGTTGGCCGTTGCATCATGAAACAGGCTGTTGATGTTCAAAAGAAGATGGAATCATTGAAGGGTGCAGAATATGCTGCCGCTCGCGACAACGAATATCTGCCGCTGTTGCACAAGGCTCTTCCTTACATGGAAAAGGCATACCAGTTGGATCCGGAAAATGATGCAGCTAAGAACATTCTTCGCAACATCTACTATCAGTTGGGCGACGAAGAAAAGCTGAACGCATTGGAAAGTACACACTAATCACTAGCGTAAAACAATAGAAAATGCCGGGCGAAAGTCCGGCATTTTTTATTTCTGTTTATCGAGGAATATTTGCGGTTTGCGGTTTACGGTTTACAGTTTACAGTTTACAGTTTGCGGAAGGTTCTCTAATGTCTGTCCTTTTGCTTGTGCTTATATTCCTTTGGGCTGCGCTTGCTATCTCTAATGTAAGAAATAACGTGGCGTGTTCCAAATGTTTGTAGGGACACACCCCAGGTGTGTCCGAAAGTTCTCATGAAAACAGCTGTCGAAGGCCTTGTGTTATTCGCAAGGACACCCGATGTTCGGTTTGGATGTATAATTGCCATATGGATAGATCAATAATAAAATAAAACAGGCTGTCCGGAGAGGACAGCCTGCATTGTTATCGATAGGTTGGAATTATTTACCCATTTGTTCGTAAACCAAAGTTTTCGGTGGAAGGTCGCAAACTTCAGCAGGTCCGAAGTATTGGATAGGACCCGGATATACGTAGCATGTTTCCTTCGCCCATTTTTCGCGTTTTTCAGCGAATTTCTTGAACGGACCACCGTCCAACTTAACCAATGCCTTTTGGATAACCGGCTTCATTTCACCGTTACGGCGTTCCATGTTCATCATCATTGTGATAGGAATACCGCCTGCAATCCATTGAACAGAAGGTTTGGTAAGGTTGCGGATAGATGACATATAGCCAGTAACACCTGCTTTTACCAATTGAGCGGCGTTGAAGCCAAGTGCGTAGCAGTAGTCAGCATCGAAGTTTGTCGGGTCTGCGCAACGTCCTTCGTAACCGAAGAAGTGGTGCAAAGCGGAGAACTTGCCGTTGTATTTGCCGGCAGCAGCCATTTCCTTCAAACGAGCACCTACCATTTCGCTCAACAGCTTTTCTGTTTCGATCAAGGAAACTTGAACATTTCCGTGAGGGTCGCGGTCCAAAGTGAGCTGACGGGCAACGCCTTCCGGAAGTGAAGCGTAAACCTTGGCATTGTCGGCTGACAGCTGGTCGATTACCCATTGACGTTGAGCGTCTTTTGCAATAGCGGCAAATTCAGCGCCCTTAGCAGCGAGAAGGTCGTTCAATTCAGCAATCAGGGCTTTCATAGCCGGGATGAATTCGATCAAACCTTCCGGGATAAGAACTGTACCGAAGTTGTTGCCGTCGGCTGCGCGGGCAGCAACGATTTTTGCGATGTAGTCAACCACATCGTTCAAAGTCATGTTCTTTGCTTCAACTTCTTCTGAAACGATACATACGTTCGGTTGAACCTGCAAAGCACATTCCAAAGCGATGTGAGAAGCAGAACGGCCCATCAATTTGATGAAGTGCCAGTATTTTTTAGCTGAGTTACAGTCACGTTGGATGTTACCGATAACTTCAGAGTAAACTTTACAAGCTGTGTCGAAACCGAAAGAAACTTCGATAACGTCATTCTTCAAGTCGCCGTCGATAGTTTTCGGACAGCCGATAACCTGTACGCCGGCATTGATCTTCTTGTAGTATTCAGCAAGAACGGCTGCATTGGTGTTGGAGTCGTCGCCGCCGATGATAACAAGCGCCTTGATGTTGAGTTCTTTCAGAATTTCAAGACCTTTGTCGAATTGTTCAACCTTTTCCAATTTAGTACGACCGGAACCGATGATGTCGAAACCGCCTGTGTTGCGGTATTCATCGATGATTTTGCCGGTAAGTTCCATGTATTTGTGGTCAACGAAACCGCCAGGACCAAGAAGGAAACCGAAAAGACGGCTGTCTTTGTTGATGGCTTTGATTCCGTCGAAAAGACCGCTGATTACGTTGTGTCCGCCAGGAGCCTGACCGCCGGAAAGGATAACACCTACGTTGATAGGTTCTTTCGACTTGGCCTTAGCTGTTGAATCAACGTCAAACTTCAAGATGGGGAGACCGTATGTGCAAGGAAACAAGGCTTTGATTTCCTCTTGATTTGCAACTGATTGAGTCGGTTCTCCCTCGATAACCTTTACAGCACCGCACAAAGCAGAAGGTAATTTCGGCTTATATGCCGCCCGAGCAACTTGTAATGGGCTTTTCTTTGTCATATCTATATAGTTAATTTTGTATTGTTAAATTTCTTGCGCAAAGATAGAAAAAAATGCCGAAGTATTCTCATAATTTTTGTGATATTAATTGAATATATTTGCTTCATTATGATTTTTTTAATTGTTTAAAGCCGACAATGCGTCAGTCGTAGCTGATGTTTGCCGTGAAAATGCTAACTTTGTGCCTGTTATAACAAATTGGAAAAGAAAAATTCGATGAATAAAAAGGAAAATGGAGGAGTGTCGGTCGCTCAGGGTGTGCTGGCGCTGAGCCCGTTGCTGGTGTTCCTGCTGATGTACCTCGTCCTGTCGCTCATTTTGGGCGATTTCTACAAGGTGCCGCTGTCGGTGGCGTTCATTGTGGCTTCTCTTTGGGGAGTGGCTACCATGCGCGGTGTACCTTTGCGCCGAAGAATTGACATTTTTTCCGGAGGCGCGGCCAACAGGGATATCATCTACATGGTGTGGATTTTCATTCTGGCGGGGGCTTTTGCCATTCTTGCCCAGAAGATAGGTGCCACGGAAGCAACGGTCAACCTGACGCTGAATGTGCTTCCTGCCGGTTTCCTGATGCCCGGTCTGTTTCTGGCCGCCTGTTTCATTTCGATGGCTATCGGTACGTCGGTGGGTACGGTG
>URMA01000060.1 GCA_900548875.1 uncultured Porphyromonadaceae bacterium
ACCGGTAGCCGAATCGGCCACCGACGGCGATTATTCGTCACGTTGGGGAAGCCAGCACAACGACGACGAGTGGATATACGTAGACCTCGGTGCTTCGAAATATGTCAGCTATGTGACGCTCTATTGGGAAGCGGCCTATGCTTCGCTGTATGAAATACAGGTATCGGACGATGCTTCCCACTGGACCACCGTGGCCGAAGTCAGCGGAGGCGGCGGTGTGGAAAATGTCAATGTCGGACAGTCGGCCCGTTATGTGAAGATGCAGGGTAAAGGCCGTGCCACCACTTACGGTTATTCGCTCTATGAATTGGAAGTGCACGGTATTGACCCGGAAAGCGATCCTTCGGAACTGATGGGCATTGAAGTGACAGCACCTTCCCTCCTTATCAAAGAAGGGGAAGAGGTCAAGCTGAAAGCTGTGGGTTATGACGGCAGAGGCGAAAAAGTTGATATTCAGCCGCAGTGGTCGGTTGAAGAAGGCAAGGGAACCGTTTCCGATGACGGCGTTTATGTGCCGGCGGGTTACGGTACTTCGGAGGTGACGGCTTCTTACGACGGCAAGAAAGCTACCGTGCAGTTTGTCGTGGAAGAGAGTATCAAGCCCCGTTCGGTGGAAATCTATCCTCAGAGTGTGGAACTGGTGAAGGGAGAATCCGTAGCGTTCAGTATTGAAGTGTTCGACCAGTTCTCGACGGCATGTAGTAGCGACGGGTTTGTCTACGCCTGCAAGGCTGCGCCTGAATTGATGGACGGCGCTGTTTTCAATGGTCTACGTGAAGGGGAATATGAAATCATTGTGTCGAAGGGTGCTGTTGCCGATACGGCCTATGTGAAAGTAGGAAGCTATGCCGATGTCAATTTGGCGCTCAACAAGCCTGTGACGGCTTCCAGCTATGAAAACGACCTGACATTGCCCGAATTTGTCAACGATGGCGATTTGTCAACGCGTTGGGGTAGTTCTTTTGAAGACAATCAGTTTATTACCATCGATCTTGAAGCACCTTATGTACTTAATCATATTATCCTGCATTGGAACAAGGATGCCTATGCAACCGACTATCGCGTAGAGGTGTCGACCGACGAAGAAACATGGCATGCCGTTTATCAGGAATCGGGTTCAACGGGAGGCATGCGCGACATCACGTTTGCCGACATCGCTGGCCAATATGTGCGAATCTATTGCATGGCAAGAAGTTCGCAGTACGGGTCTTGTCTGGATGAAGTGGAAGTATTCGGCAAGTCGTGCTATGAAAATCCGGTTGCGATAAAAGTGCAAGTCAGCTTGCCCGACGGCGCGGTAGCCTATATCGGCGAGCCGGTTCAGCTGAAAGCTGTTCTGACCGACCAGTACGGACTCGAGTATGCTCCGCAAGGCAGCTTCGTTTGGGAAGTTTCCAACGGAAATGCTACTGTCGATGCGTCCGGCATTCTCACTCCGGTCAGTGAAGGTGAGTGTGTGGTGACGGTAGGCTATGAAAATCTGACAGACAAGATGGAACTTCGGGTATTGGCCGAAAGAAAAATGACTTCGTTGCAGATATTCCCGCCCGTTGCCGAAATTGAGGTAGGAGTGCCTTTGCAGTTGGAGGCTGTCGTTGCCGATCAGTATGGAAATACCCATAAAGAGATATGCAGCTGGGAATGCAGCGGTGGAAGCTGCACCGACGGAGCGTTTGTGGCCGACGAACCGGGATATTACCAGGTGACTGCTCTTTCTGGCGACTTGAAGGCTACGGCAACAGTCGAAGTCGTGCCGATGCTGACTGAAAACATCGCGCTCAACCGTCCGGCTGAAGCTTCTTCCGGGACTGCCGGTGCCGCCAACGACGACAATACGGGTACCCGTTGGGAAAGCGACCATGTGGAAGGTCCGGAATGGCTGATGTTCGACCTTCAGAATGCGTATCATTTGATGCGCAGCGAGATTCAGTGGGAAGCCGCTTCGGCTGCCGACTATGAAATTCAGGTGTCGCTCGACGGCGAACATTGGCAGACTCTGGTTGCAGAAAAAGGACTTTCCGGGGAACGTACCGACAGGGCTACTGTCAGCGCCATTGCCCGCTATGTCCGTCTGTGGTGTACGAAACGAGCATTGCCTTACGGTTATTCCGTATGGGAATGGCGGCTGTATGGCCGTGAGATGCGCGCCGGTGAGGCCTGTGAGGTCGTATTTGTTGACGCTCCGGCCGAAATTCCGGCCGATTCCGAAAGCCAGTTTACGGTGGAAGTGAAGGATGCCGCAGGGCAGGCGGTGACGAATCCTGATTTGGACTGGTACGTTTCCGGAGGCGGTGTCATCCGTACCGACGGCCACTTTGAAGCAGTTGTCCCCGGCGATTATTCCGTCTCCGCCTGGTCGGGACTGGCCAACGCCACGCACGATTTCTCCGTGATTTACCTGTCGGGAATTGCGCGTAATGAAGATACGGGTGTCGTAATTACCTGCCTTCAGAACCGGTTAAGAATCCAGTCGGAGTCCGCGGTTCGCAGTGTGGCAGTTTATTCTGCTGCCGGTTCACGCCTGTGGACGGTAGGCGGATTGTCGGCCAACCGTTATGAAACTTCACTGGATTTGTCGGACGGTGTGTATGTCGTTGCCGTTCAGACAGAAAACGGATATCGTATCGGAAAAATCATGTTGAAATAGATACTGTGCTTTATAAATTATGCTCGTATTTTGGGGGATGGGTTATGCTGTCGACAGCATGGCCCATTTCTTTTTTTATTGGACTTTGATATGGATTCGGTGACGAAAATTTGTGTAAGTCGAAGAAAAAATATACCTTTGAATCACTTAAGACTAAGTTATAGACAAATGTGCAGTCGAAACTGATTTATTGGCTGTAGTGTGTATGCCTCTATATCAAAACCTAACAGTATGAACAAAAACCTTATATTCTATATCATTCTGTTTGTTGCCGGCATTATTTCCCCCTGTATCGTCAGAGCTAATAAATTGCCCAATTTTTATTTCAAGCAGCTGTCCCAGGCGGACGGACTGGTGCAGAATTATGTTCGTACGATAACATTGGACCATAACGGCTTTTATTGGATTGGAACTCGTGCCGGATTGAGCCGTTTCGACGGTTATGAGTTTCGGAACTATCAGAACGAGGCGGCTGACAAGAATTCCTTGTCAGCTGATCTGGTGTTTTATGTGGTGGAAGATGCACAGGACAATTTGTGGGTGTCGACCTCCGGAGGATTGGATTTGTATCGGCGAAAGACTGACGATTTTGAACATGTCACATGGTATAATTCCCGTTTCAGAACGCAATCATATCTGGTATGCGATTCTGCCATTTATTTTGCCGGAACCGGAAATATTTTCAAATATGTGTATGCAACGGGCGAAATTATACTGATGCCGATGAAAGCAAGTGAGTCGCAGCATTCTTTTTTCACATTCATGGGCAAGTGGGATAAAAGGCACTGGCTGCTTGCTACACGTTGGAACGGAATGTGGCTGTATGATTTTCAGACGGGTGAAATCCGTAGGGCATCGTTTGTTCCCGAACGGGAGATTATGGCCACTTTTATTGACTCCAAAGGACGGCTGTGGGTGTCGCCTTATGGTAAAGGTCTTGTCGGATACACGCCCGGCGGCAAGAAATTTGCGGAACTACATGCGGAAAATTCCGATTTGAGCAACAATATCATTCTGGACATTGAAGAACGCGACGGTCAGCTTTGGCTGGCCACTGACGGTGGCGGTATCAGCGTTTACGATATGGCGACGGGCGTTTTCCAGAATATCCGCTATGTTGTAGGTGATGCCAATTCGTTTCCATTCAGTTCCGTCTATTGCCTGTATAAGGATGACAGCGACAATATGTGGGCAGGCACGGTGCGTGGTGGCATGATTGGAATCAAGGAAGTGCACATGCGGAGCTACAGGGATGTGCCGCCCGGTAATGACAATGGCATGAGCGACCGCTCCGTTCAGTGCCTCTATGAAGATGAAAACGGCTATATATGGATTGGTACGGATGGAGGTGGCTTGTCGTGTCTTGATCCGCGGCAGAACAAGTTCCGTCATTTCCCTCTTACCTTTAATCTGAAAGTCGGTTCGATAACGAGCTACAGCCGTGAAGAGCTGTTGGTTTATTTCTATTCCAAAGGCCTGTATCTGTTCAATCGCACGACCGGAGCGATACGCCCGTTTCTGTCCGAAGAGCAGAAGACTTTGGTAACGCGGTCGGCTACTTCTATCAATGTGTGCAGGTATGCTCCCGACAAGATTCTTCTGTTCACTGACCGTATTTGCATCTACGACAAGACGGACGATTCGCTGGTGGAACTGGCTATGCCGGGTAAAGTGAATTATAAGGGTGCCATGTTGCCATTCTATTCCGACAGCATACAGACGTATGCTTTGAGTCAGTCGTTTGTAGTGAGGGTGAAGCATGACAATGCCGAAGTAGAATCGATTTTTGTTCTGCCTGAAGACAGCGAAAGC
This sequence comes from uncultured Porphyromonadaceae bacterium, assembly GCA_900548875.1. Classification (GTDB taxonomy): domain Bacteria; phylum Bacteroidota; class Bacteroidia; order Bacteroidales; family Muribaculaceae; genus Limisoma. The sequence goes on from URMA01000060.1 coordinate 4,460, forward strand.
ATTTATTCCGCTTGCCGTGACAATAAAGGGAATATCTGGTTGGGAACGAGCAAGGGACTGCTACGCTATGATGAAAAGACAAGAAAACTCCAGCATATCGAAACCAACAAATTTAAGGAGATTACCGCATTGGTCTATGCTAAATCCGGCTTGTGGATTGGCGCACAGAATATGTTATTCCGTTATGTGGAAAAAGACAAGCGGTTTTTGATTTATGGAGAGTCAGACGGTGCGGTGAGTAATGAGTTCATCAATAAAGCGACATTGGTAGCACGCAACGGGGATATTTATATGGGAGGCATAACAGGGCTTCTTCGCATCGACGGCAATTATTATGCGTCGTATGCCGGGAACGACACTTCACCTTTGACGCTGAAGGTGGCGGATGTGGTGCTCGATGGCGTTTCGATGAGAAATATTTCGTCCGACGGTGTCCAGACGGTAAAAATTCCTTGGGATTATACGTCTTTGTCCATTAAATTGATGGTGCGTGAGAAAGATATATTCAGAAAGAAAATGTTCCGTTTCTATATAAAGGACCTCGACCGGACCTTTTTAGAGACTTACGACCATACGCTGATGCTTCACTCTTTACCGCCGGGCACGCATGAAATTTATGTGTCGTGCAGTACCCGCGAGGGGGAGTGGAGCGAGCCTGAATGCTTGCTTCTTCTCGAGGTAGTTCCGCCCTGGTGGAGGCAATGGTGGTTTTTGTTGCTGGTTGTGATTGCTTTGGCGGCAATCGTCTATCTGGGATTTTCCTATTCTTTGCGTAAAAAGAAAAATCAGTTGCTGCTCGATTTGAAAGAAAAGGAAAAGAAAATCTCGGAGGACAAGGTGCGCTTCCTTATCAACATCAGTCATGAACTCCGTACGCCGCTGACTTTGATTTATGCTCCGCTGAAACAGCTGCTCAGCAGCGACAATTCTGACGGACAGAAACTGAACCAGCAGTTGCGACGCATTTTCAAGCAGGCGCGGCAGATGAGGAACCTTATCAATATGGTGCTCGACATGCGTCGTATGGAAGTCGGGTATGAAGAACTCCATCTTGACCCTCACGATTTGAATTCGTGGCTGAGGACCGTCGTCGACGATTTTATTGAAGAATATCAGACCAAAAACATGACTTTGCGCTTTGTGCCCGACGAACAGATCGGGAAAGTGACGTTCGACAAGGAAAAATGCGAGATTGTCATGTCCAACCTTCTGATGAATGCCTTCAAGTACAGTGAAGGGAATACGGAGGTCGTTGTCATGTCGGAGAAAAAGGACAATAGTGTGCGAATTTCCGTGAAAGATCAGGGCATGGGGCTGTCGGAAAAAGACTTGAACCACTTGTTCACGCGTTTTTATCAGGGTGAGCATAAAATAAGCGGAAGCGGCATTGGACTTTCCTACTCGAAAACCTTGCTTGAGCAACATGGCGGGCAAATTGGTGTCTACAATAATGAGGACAAGGGGGCCACTTTCTGGTTTGAACTACCTTTGGAACAGGCGGACGGATGCGTGATGATGAAATCGGGCAACTTGCTTAACAATGTCGAACCCGAACCTCAGGAAGAAGCTTTGCCGGTGCCTGATTCCGTCGATTTCAGCATGAAGAACTATTCCATACTGGTTGTTGATGACGAAAGCGAGTTGCGTACGTTTATGGCAGAAGCATTCAAAGGCGTGTTTAAAAACGTTTATATGGCATCCGACGGGGAGGAGGGCTTGGCGATGGTACGCAAGTATCAGCCCGACATTGTGGTAAGCGACATCATGATGCCGAAAATGGACGGCTATGAGTTGTGCCATCGGTTGAAGAGCGACATTGAAATCAGCCATATTCCGGTAGTGCTGCTTACGGTGCGCAGTTCTCAGGAGAGCCGTGCCATCAGCTATAAGTTGGGAGCCGATTCCTACTTGCCCAAGCCGTTCGACGTTGACTTGCTGTTGACAATCGTCCGTAACCTTCTGCGTAACCGTGACCAGGTGAAAGCCTACTACCGCAGTGTGTCGGGCGTAGTCAAAACTCCGGAGGAGCAGACATTCAGCAATGCCGACGAGAAATTCCTGCAGAAACTCAATAAGCTGATTGTTGAGAATCTTGACAATGCGGATTTGGATGTGAAATATCTGACGGTGGAAATAGGCATGAGCCGTGCGTCCCTATATAATAAGGTGAAGATTCTGACGGGGCTTGGAGTGAACGACTATATCAATCGGGTGAAAATCGAGCAGGCCATGCAGATGCTTGCCACAACCGACCTGACGGTGACGGAAGTGTCGGAGCGGACCGGCTTCTCCAGCTCAAGATATTTCAGTACGCTGTTCAAACAATTCACTTCGGAAACTCCTACCGCATACAAAAACAGGGTGAAGAACACCAATTCTGCTTCTGCGGAGGAAATAAATGAGTAAATATAAATCTTTGATAATTAGCTTGTTTTAGGATATTGAAGATAGGTTTAGACGATTTTGGACATATTATGAACAGAATCGAACAACGAAAAATTACCCGGATAGTAATTTTGTGGCACAAACCTAATCTTCTTATCTTAAAATAAAATTAAAATGAAAACAAAAACTTTACTCTTTTCTGCTGCAGCATTGCTTGCAGTTTCTAGTGTTAACGCTGCAAATGACGATGTAACCCCATCACATTTTAAATTCTCTGAAAAAGAGGTCGGACCGTACGAATTTTTTCAGTATTCTAACTCAAAAGCAAATCCACCTCAACCGTATCCAGAAGATAAATTGATGGACGGCGGATTTGTTGTGCTTACCGGTGGACAAGTGAAAAACGATGATGCTTCTGTAGCGGGCATCAATAAAGGTTGCCATATTGTGGAAACTGAATATGGTAAAATGCTGCTTGTGAAAGGTTTTGGTAGTGAAGAAATGCCGGAAGTTGAAGCTGCTGATAAATTGGAAGGGTATATTCATTTTAATATGTATACTGACAAAACTTTCCCGACTGATGTTCCTGTTCGTTTCGAAATGGTAACTAAAATAGTTGGGGCATCGGTAGGAGGCGATGTTACGGTTGGTATATTGAATAGCAAAGGCACTGTCCAAAATATGCCTTTGAAAACGACCGTTGCTTATCCAACGACTTGTTCAAAATGGATGCCAGTATTTGGCGATTTGAACACGGCTGGATATGCTGCAGGTACGCTCCCATTAAGAATTGACTACTTTATTCCTGCTAGCAGCTTTACAGGACGTGCATATTACTTTGCCCGTATTAAATTTACTGCCGAACCGACCAGTGAAATTCCAAACATTCCTGCTGACGGATGGGATACTCCTGACGGAACATCAAGTAGTGTGACAACTTTGCCATCTGATGACAGTGGATTTGTAGCATGGGATAAGGAAAACATTTATTTGAATGAGATGGAACTTGGAAGCATTGTTTACATTTACAGCTTGAACGGTTCTTTGGTGAAAGCAGTGCAAATTTCCGATTCATTCATGGAAGTCCCGATGTCTACCGGTTTCTATTTGGTACGCTATGCAGATAAGACATCCAAAGTTGTTATTCGTTAAAATTTAATTTAGTCTCTATAAAACATTCCGGTCAGTACGGAACAAAGTTTGATTCGGAAAAAAGTTCCGTACTGAATTTTATTCCACGCATTATTGGCATGCAGGCGAGCATGACATAGACCGACTGTGCAAAAAAGATTGCTTTTTGGTTTGTATGGAAAGGTGCAGTTGGTTAAAAAATGCAGTTTTGATGTTCAGTCCATTATTGTCTGGTATGCACATGTTGTCTAAACGACTAAAAATTATGGTATAGATAATGTGCTGATATATAATAGTTTGCTGATGTTTGTTCAAGAATTGGACAATATTGTACATATTATAGACGGGATTGAACATCAAATTGGAATAAAAAACGGACTTTTGCAATGTAAACCTTATAACTTAAAATCGTTATTATATGAAAACTAAAATTTTACTTTCATTGGCTTTGGCCTTTAGTTCTGTTTGTGCATTTGCAGCAGACGAAAATGTTACACCAAGTTTCTATCAATTTGATTCAATGGAACCGGGACAAGTTGATTTTTTCAAATATTCGGCAAATGGCAGTAATCCCGCTCAACCATATCCGGAAGACAGATTGATTGATGGTGGTTTTGCTGTTCTTGGTGGTGGACAGGTGAAAACTGATGATCAGACTCAAATTGATGGTATGAACAAAGGTTGCCACATCGTTTCATCTGAGTTTGGTAATATGTTGCTGATTAAGGGTAATGGCAGTACAGAAGCTCCGGAATTGGAAAGTGCAGCGGCACTAGGCGGTTATTTGGTATTTAATATGTATACTGACAAAACATTTCCAGTTAATACTCCGGTTCGTTTTAAATTTGTGATGAAAGTTGTGGGTGAACCATTGACAGCGGATGCAAAAATCAGTATTTTTAATGCCGGTGGCGGTACATCTGCAATACCTCTTCCTTCGACTATTTGCTATACAGCAATTGATACAAAATGGTGGCCAGTTATAGCTGATTTGGATGTATCTTCTATTACAGGTATTGAGGATAAATTGCCGTTGCGTATGAAATTTGAATATCCGGCTAATTGTTTGGCAAATCGTGCTATTTATTTTGCTGCAATTCAGTTTACTGCAAATCCATCTGATGAATGTCCAGAATTTGATCCGATGTTTGACGGTTGGGACAATCCTGACGGTTCTGAAGCTTCAGTTTCTTCAATTGACAATAGTGCTGCTGGTTTTGTTACATGGGACAAGCAAAACATTTATTTGAATAATATGAAACTTGGTAGCAATGTTTCTGTATATTCATTAAATGGATCATTAGTAAAGAGTGTAACTGTTTCTGATACCTTTATGGAAATTAATCTTCCTCAAGGTTTCTATGTGGTTAAATTTGGCAATAAAGCAACAAAAGTTGTTCTTTAATAATGAAAAAAATATAAGATAGGGTCGTGTATGGCCCTGTCTTATTTAACCTAACAAAAAAACTATTTTTAAAGCCTTAAAATTATAAATTGATGAAGCTTAAAACAATTTTGTTGGCTGCTTGCTCTCTGTTTTGCAGCTTGTCGGCTTTTTCGCAGACAACGAATTATGCGTTACGTTTTAATGGTGACGGTAAAGTGGATTGTGGCAGTATTCCTGAAATAGACGGTAGTGCGCTTTATTCCGTACAGTTTTTGATGAATCCCAGTGAATGGATTCAGAATTCTTATATTTTCAAACGAGGTTCTGGTGCTGATGAGTTTTCGTTACGTCTTGGTACTCAGGGGGAATTGTTGTTTAAAAACGGTGCAATTGAAAAAAAAATAGCAAGTGATGTGTCTGTTGATGCTTGGACACAGATTACAGTTTCTGCTTTTAATAATGGAATAGATGTATGGGTTGCAGGAAATAAAACCTGGTATCCGGAAGTGACGGGAGCTGTTGTTCCAGCTTCTGCGGCATCATTGGTATTGGGTGAGAATTTTAAAGGAAGAATTGATGAATTCCGCATATGGAATACTGAGATGCCAAGTGCTGAAGAAGATAATTTGGCATTTCGAAATACGGTAAACAAATTTCATCCAAAATATGACGATTTAATCCTGTATTATAAATTTGATCAAAATTTATGTGAGGATATTGTAGATTATAAGTATAATCATCATGGAAAACCGGTCAATGCTGTTCGTGAAGCTGTTACCGATAATGAGTACTTTAAATATCGGGTAGTTAGTGGTTATTCTTCGTTTGTTCGTCATTGTGACCGTTTACAGATTGACCGCGATATGCACTTGCTGACAAATGATCTCATATTTCTTGATGCTCAGGTGAACGGATATACCGGTGAAGTGACAATGACATATCCTGATAACCAGGGAGTTTTGACAAATGCCGAATTGCTGACTGAGTATGAAGGCAGGAGCGGAGTAATACGTTTCAAGGGTGGAAATACGGGTATGAATGTCGGGAAAGAAGTGCTTCGTACTTCTACAGGTTTGCCGTCATTTAATACGGGAACCATAGAAATGTGGTTGAATATCAATAATTGGGTTGAAAATTCATATATCTTTAATAAAAGTGATGAAACTCATCAGTTCGCTGTTCGTTTGGGAAAAGAGGCGGACAAAGCTTTGTTGGTGGAAGTGAACGGTTATGTTTACACTTTCAATAATGCATTGAAAAATGAAGGATGGGAGCATATTGCTGTTGTGATCGCGTCGACTACGGGTCGTGCAAATGCTCGTATACGTTTGGTTACAGGTGAAGGCAGTAGTACGGTTTATGCCAGTGATATTGTAGCTCCTGAAGTTGACGACTTTACTATCTTGGATACTCAGGCCGAAGCTGTTATAGGTGAAAGTTTCGATGGTTGTATCGATGAATGCATGGTATGGGGAATGGTACGGACTGCTGATAAGGTTGCTCTTGATGCTAAAGGCGAAACGAGCGACCTTACTTTCCCTGGAGGTGGTGACGGCGCTATTTATCTATTATCCTACTGGAAATTTGATAATGCAGAAAATCCGGGACTTGATACTCGTAGCTGGAAAAATATGTTAAATGAGATTCGAGAGTTATATAAAGATTACAGAGGGTATAAGATTCGCTTGGGACTCATCTCTTCTGAAGCGGAAAATGGCAACAAGGTGTGGCCAAATAATATAAGCCGTTCTGAATGGCGTCAAAATTTGGTGAATGGAATAAAGGAACTTCTACCGTATTGTGACGGTGTTGACATTGACTTTGAATGGTTGTATAGCGGTGATTCTCGTTGGGATACTGGTTATGGACCGATGGTTGAAGAAGTTCGTGCGGCTGTGCCTTCAGACAAAGTATTTTCAGTGTCGCTTCATCCGGTTGCCTACTATTTGCCAAAAAAATATCTTGATATGCCTGATTATTATACTATGCAGATATACGGACCGCAAAAGACATATTTCTTATATGACAATTATGTTAATGCCTACAACTCTTTTATTGCATGGGGATACCCGAAAGAAAAAATTGGCATGTCGTTCCCAACAACAGCAACAACAGGCTCAAATGTTAGCGGTTATAAAAATATAGTCGCTGCAAATCCGGATTTGTCGGAAGATGCCAACACGGCAATGATGAACGGGGTTGAATACACATTTAATGGTGTAACTTGCGTCAAGGATAAGATGAAATTCATTTTAGAAAAGAATTCAGGCACAGTTATGTATTTTGACATGGGTAACGATCAGGCGGTTTCAGATCCGTTGAGTTTAATTCGTGCAGCGAATTCCATTATTTCGTCGAATGTTGACATTGTTGTGACAGACATCAATGATATTCCGGGTTCGGTACAACAACCTTCACTGGTTGAAAAAAAAACTATTAACTTGTTTTTAGACTATTCTGCTAGTCAATTAAAGGTTAAATCCTTGTCTTGTGGAGATTTGAACGAGTTGAAAGTATATACTTCTTCTGGAATGTTGGTGTTAACTGCAAAACTGTCGGGCGTTGAACAGTATGTATCAGTTGGTGCATTGCCCGCTGGAGTATATGTGGTGACAGTTAAGGCTGGAACTGATTATGAAACATTTAAAATCTGTAAAAAATAATAAACCTTAAAATTTATGAACGTTGAATTGAAAAGCTTCTGCAGGAATGCCTTGTTGATTCTTGCCGTGCTGTGTTTGAGTTTGCCTGCTTATGCTCAAGGTATAAAGGTAAAAGGGCAGGTTAAAGATGCAAATGAGCCGTTGATGGGAGTAACTGTTATGGTTGAAGGAACTAATACTGTAACAGCAACAGACCTTGATGGTAATTATATGATTACGGTTCCGAATAAAAATTCTGTATTGGTATTTTCTTATATCGGATATCAAAAGAAATCAGTGAAGGTTAATGGTAAGACTGTTATCAATGTTACGATGGAAGATGATTCCCAACTTTTGGATGAAGTTGTCGTAATCGGTTATGGTAGCGTCAAAAAAAGTGATGTAACCGGTGCCATTACATCTTTGAAGCCTGAAGATATGGAGGCCTCTACTGCTTCCGGTTTGGACGGTCTGTTGCAAGGTAAGGTTGCAGGTCTTGTTGTCGGTACGACAAATACAACTCCAGGTGCCGCTTCTTCAATTACTATCCGTGGTGCAAGTTCTCTTCGTGGAGATAACCAGCCGCTGTACGTAATTGACAATATTCCGCAGGCTTCAACGGGCGAGTTTGCTTCTTCTGCATTCGGTAATGATGACTATCAGACAGCTGCGGATCCATTAAGCAGCTTGAACCCTCAAGATATTGAAAGCATTGAGGTTTTGAAGGATGCGTCGGCAACAGCTATTTATGGTTCTCGTGGTGCGAACGGTGTAATCCTCATTACTACGAAAAAAGGTAAATCCGGAAAACCTCGCGTTAGTGTGAACGCGAATTTTACGATTGCAAATGCTACTCGTTTGTATGATATGCTGAATTTAAGTGATTATGCTGATTATCGTAATTTACAATCTGGACCGGATGACCGTCAGTTCTTCAAAGAAGGTAACGAAGTTCGCTATATTTTCTCAGGTGGAAAATATGATGCAAATGATCCTGAAACATATCGCGTACTGACTGAACGCGATTGGCAGCGTGAAATTTATCGTTCTGCTTTCTCTCAAAGTTATGCGATGCAGGTAAATGGAGGTAGTGAAAATGTGAAGTATTTTGTGTCAGCATCATTTAAAGATATAAATGGTATTGTAAAGCAGACAGGTTTGAAGCAAGGTGACTTGCGTGCAAACTTATCAATGAACTTGTCAAAAACTGTGACTGCTGATCTTTCTTTGAGTGGTTCACTTAAGCAGAATGACATGATGTCGGGTAGTAATGCTAATGGAGGTGCACAAGGATCCGTTTCTGTAACAGCTATTACATCTCAGCCATTTGAATATCCGGCTGATGACCCATCATTGAGTGGTACAAACGGTATGGAAAAACGTATCACTGTATTCAGTTGGCTGAATGATTATGATGACCAGACAAGTGAAAATGCTTTTCGTGCTTCATTGGATTTGAAATGGAAGATTTGGGACGGATTGACTTATAGTTTGCGTGCCGGAGGTAACTTGCGTGATGAATACCGTGCTCGTTGGTTCGGTTTGGAAACATTCCGTGGAAACAATGACCAGGGGGCTCTTGGTACAACTGATTTAAAACAATGGAACGTGACTGTTGAAAATATGTTCAACTACCACAAGACTTTTGACCGAATTTTGGATTTGGATGTTGTGGCCGCTGTTACATATGATGACTATAATTTCTTGAACAAATTGATTCAGGGACGTCAGTTCTCGAATTTTAGTTTTGGCGTCGACGGTATGCATATGGCTGAGAAGATTTCGTATTTGGAACCTGTTCAGCGTGATTATCAGTTGCTCTCATATTTGGGCCGTGCGAATCTTTCTTTCCTTGACGGTCGTTATTTGGCTACTGCATCGTTTCGTGCAGATGGTTCCAGTCGGTTTAAACGTGGACATCGCTGGGCGTATTTCCCGTCGTTTTCTTTAGCATGGCGTATAGAACAGGAAAACTTTATAAAAGATAATGTAAACTGGCTTGACCAGTTAAAACTTAGAGTCGGTTACGGACAAACTGGTAATTCTGCAATTGATCCATACAGCAGTTTCTCAAATTATAGCCAGATAATTGATTATGCGACAGCTACAGGTGACAAGGTTTTGGCATTGGCTGTTGATAAGCTCCAAAATGAAGGCCTGACTTGGGAGACTACAGAATCGTGGAATGTTGGTCTAGATTTTGGTGTTCTTAAAAACCGCTTGAGAGGTTCTTTCGATTTCTATAATAAATCGACTAAGGATTTGTTGATTTCTCGTATGTTACCTTTATCAGCAGGTTATACAAGCGTATATTACAATTCGGGAAATATGCTGAACCGTGGTGTTGAATTCAGCCTCGAAGCAGATATTATCCATACAAAGAACTTCACATGGACATTTGGTGGTAATATCGGTAAGAATAAGGCTAAGATCATGGAACTTGGTGTCTCTCAGGGAACATTTGGTTATGGCGAACTTGAAAACATCTATGCTTATGAAGGAAACTCGTTGGGCAACCATTTTGGTAATGCACACTTATTCTGGGTAGGTCATGAGCCAGGCTTGTTTATTGGCTATAAGACAGATGGCATTGTTCAAGAGTCGGACCTCCCGGAAAATGGTGGAAATTATAATGTTGTTCAAGATTTGTCAACCGGTGGAAAACCGCAGGCTGGAGATATTAAAATCATAGACCAGAATGGTGATGGGAAAATCAATACCGATGACCGTGTTATAATTGGTAATCCTAACCCTAAGTTTACATATGGTTTCCAAACTCGTTTTTCTTGGAAGGATTTGAGTCTTTCTGCTCAATTTAATGGAGTTTACGGAAAAGATTTGATAAATACGAATACTCGTTATCAGGCAATTCCAAATAAGACTGGAGGTAATTTGCGTACTGAGTCATGGCAAAATGTCTGGACTCCAGAGAATACTTCTGGAACATATCCGCGTGTTAATTATACATTGCCAACACCGGCAGTTTTGGATATGTATGTTGAAGATGCCAGCTTTTTGCGCTGTACGGACATTACTTTGGCGTACAACATACCAAATAAGGTGTTAAAAAAGAGTGGATTTGAATCAATTAATGTATTCGCTTCGGTGAAGAATGCATTTATTATTACGAATTATAGTGGTTATGATCCAGAAGTCAATACTTTCGCATTTGATGGTTTGCGCCCAGGAGTTGATATGAGTTCATTCCCACATGCCCGTTCATTCATATTTGGTCTCAATGTCTCATTTTAATCTTAAATAGCGATGAAATTAACAAAATATATATTAGTATTTGGTCTTTCTTTGTCTTTGTTCTCTTGCGAAGATTGGTTGGACGAAAATCCGAAATATTCGGTTGACAATACTGTCATATTCTCGTCAGAGGAAACTGTACAGCAGGCTTTGGATGCTTGTTATGGTTATTTGACTACAACAGATGCTTTTGGACAATGCTTATATGAAGTATCGATTGGCGCTTCTGGGCTTTCCTGGTCGCAAAGTAATGGATCGGAACAGGACCTGACTGCTTCTTTGCGGGCAACTCCAGCCAGTGATGTCATTAATAATGCTTGGAGAGGACTTTATAAGACAATTCAAGAGTGCAATACATTTCTTGTGAATTTGGAAAATGGAACGATTGCAGTTGAAGCAAAACCGGCATATGCTGCACAAGCTTCATTCATAAGAGGTTTATGTTATTTCTACCTGACAGGTTTTTGGGGAGATGTCCCTTTACGTACAACTCCATCTTCTTCAGATGCTATTGCAGAACCCAAGTCACCTAAATCTACAGTAATAAAACAGATAATAGAAGACTGGGAATATGCTTATAACAATCTTTCTGCTGATGGTCAGCATGAAGACGGATATATTGACCATAAGGGGGTTGCTGCCTATTTGGCAAAATTGTATTGGCGGACATCTTGTGACCCGGATTTTTCTGCTCAAAAAACAGAGAATTTGACACTTGCAAAACAATATTGTGATGAAGTTTATGGAAAATATTCGTTGCAGCCTAAGTATGCAGATTTGTTTGTCAATCATGTACAAGCTTCTCCGGAAGTGATTTTTCAATTGAATTTCACAACAAGTTCAGATCATGCTTGGAATCGTTTGAACTGGGTATTTGCTGCTGATAATTATTCGAACGGAACAGCTTATCAACGTGTGCGTGCAACAAAGGCTTTTCATGATTTCTTCCGTGGAACATATAAGGGTGATCCTCGTTACGATGCGACATTCCTTACTCGTTGGTACGATGCAAAGAAAGGCAGTAAATATCATTTGGTGAGTGATTCTGTTTATGCTTACCCGAATAAAGCTTATAAGACAAAGACGACAAGTCGTTATGTTGATGCTGTTGCAACAATACCTTACGACCAGTTTGCGGATCCGAAGAATCCGACCGTTGAAGAGCTGAAAGTTTTGCAGGAGCAGTTCTATACGTTGAATACTACGACTGGAGAAAAGAATGTTGTTGATTTAGTAGGTCAATTTGCAACTTCTGTAGGTGACCATGCCGGTTGGCCGTTGTGGAAAAAACAGACAGATATAAATTGTCAGGCTCAGCAGAGCAATAATAATATCATTTTGTATCGTTATGCAGATTTCTTGTTGCTAATGGCTGACGTATATAATGAACTCGACAAATCAGGGGATGCCATCAAGTATGTAAATGAAGTATTGGTTCGCGCTCGTACTTCTGTTTCTCCGGCTTCTGAACAGCCGGCAGATTATCCAGCAACAATGGATAAAAATGAACTTCGTAAGAAAATTTATTATGAACGTTTGTTTGAACTTGCAGGTGAGCCTGAAATGTACATGGAGGTAAGACGTGGTGGTACTGAAACTTTGGTATGGGCATTGGAAATCGTGAACAATCATAATATTACTTATGTGCATTGTGAAGGCGAAGAACAGCATAATAATCCTGACCAACGTTTCCGTGACAGATATTTTGGTAGTGATGCTACGTTCTATGATAAAATAACCGATGAAAATTTCTTGAAAAAGAATTTGCATTTACCGATTCCTCATGCTGAATTGAGTACAAACGACGGTATGACAACGGCTGATCAGAATTTCGGGTATTAATATCAAACTTTAACAGAGGATGATTAATTAGAACGGAGAAGTTAATTAATCATCCTTTTTTAATAATAAACAAATTGCTGTTATGAAATTATCCAATCAAAATATTGTTTGTTCAGTAGCCTCTATGGCGGGTCTAGGAGGAGTTTGTGTTTCCTGTCAAGGAAAAAAAGAGGTTCAGAAGCCTTACAACATCGTGTTTATCATGACCGATGATCATACGGCACAGATGATGAGCTGCTATGACAAGCGTTATATTGAGACTCCGAATCTCGACCGCATTGCCAATGACGGTGTCCGGTTTACGAACAGTTTTGTGGCAAACTCCCTGAGCGGACCGAGCCGTGCTTGTATGCTTACGGGCAAGTTCAGCCATAAGAACGGATTTACCGACAATACGACTTGCCGTTTCGACAGCTCGCAACAGACGATGCCGAAACTGCTTCAGGCAGCGGGATACCAGACAGCCATTGTCGGAAAATGGCATTTGGAATCGTTGCCGACTGGATTTGACTATTGGGAAATCGTTCCGGGACAGGGCGATTACTATAATCCTGACTTCATCACGATGAAAAATGACACTATCCAGAAACACGGGTATATTACCAATATCATCACGGATGAAGGACTCGACTGGTTGGAAAACAAACGTGACCCGGAGAAGCCGTTCTGTCTGTTTATCCAGCACAAGGCAATCCATCGCAACTGGATGGCCGACACGTGCAATCTTGCACTTTATGAAGACAAGGAATTTGCATTGCCTGACAACTTCTTCGACAATTACGAAGGTCGTCCGGCGGCAGCTGCTCAAGAAATGAGCGTGTTCAAGGATATGGATCTGATTTACGACCTGAAGATGCTTCGTGCCGACAAGGACAGCCGGTTGAAACCGCTCTACGAAAAGTTCTACGGTCGAATGGATTCTGCACAACGCGCAGCCTGGGACAAGTTCTATACACCGATTATCGAAGATTTTTATGCCCAGGATCTGAAAGGCGAAGATTTGGCCCGCTGGAAATATCAGCGCTATATGCGTGACTATGCCAAGACGGTGAAGTCGCTCGACGATAATGTGGGCCGTGTTCTCGACTATCTTGAAAAGAACGGCATGCTCGACAATACGCTTGTTGTCTATACTTCCGACCAGGGTTTCTACATGGGTGAGCACGGCTGGTTTGACAAGCGTTTCATGTATGAAGAATCCATGCACACTCCGCTGATCATGCGTCTGCCTAAAGGTTTCGACAAGCGCGGCGACATTCCACAGATGGTGCAGAACATCGACTATGCTCCTACTTTCCTCGATTTGGCCGGAGCCCCGATTCCTGATGACATTCAGGGCGTTTCGCTGCTTCCGTTGTTGAGAGGCGAAAATCCTGCCGACTGGCGCAAGTCGCTTTACTATCATTTCTATGAATTCCCTGCCGAACACATGGTGAAACGTCATTATGGAGTGAGAACCGATCGCTACAAGCTGATACATTTCTACAATGACATTGACGTTTGGGAACTCTACGACTTGCAGGAAGACCCGCATGAAATGCACAATATCTTCGGTACACCGGGAACGGAAGAAATCACGGCAGAACTGATGAAAGAGCTGAAGCGTCTGCAAGTGATGTACGACGACCCGATTTTAGAAAAGTATCCGATTAATGACTAATTCTCGAACAATGAAATTAAAGCATATATTGACTGCTGTTTGTCTGTTGCTTGCCGGCGGAACCACTCTGCC
>URMA01000061.1 GCA_900548875.1 uncultured Porphyromonadaceae bacterium
GGCAGCCAGACAGGCAACCGGCAGCGCGGCAGACTTTGACGAGGAAGGAATGACCGTAGCAACCGACTATGAGAATGACAGAGAGGAAATAGAAAAACTGATGCTCCGCTTCCTTCCCCTTTATATGGAAGACCTGAGATCAGGTGCATATACACTACCGGAGCATACGGAACAGAGCCTGCGTCATCTGTTCACCATGGGAGCCGTAAAGGAGTATTTCTATGAGAGAATGCCCAGCCTGGCCAATCCTCTGGGACTCGGACACAGAGCCCTTCCACTGGCCGGCAAGGTACAGAACCTGCTTATCGGGGATTTCCTGAACTATCTGGCATTCAGACACGAAATATTTCTGAGTACGACTGATGAGGGCTTAAAAAAAAACTCCGTAACGAAGCAGTAGCCAGCGGAGGAGGAATCGATCCGCTGGCGGGTCTGGATATAGATATCCAGAGTTTCGACATCCCGAGAATAGTTTCTGTATATCCTGACAGGTTCGGCATACGCTGGTGGACAAAGGCATGGTTCAACAACCATGATGAAGGAGAAGCTTCGGTGGAAATAGAACGTGAACAGGCAGTTCGTTTCCTGCAGGACAACATAGAGAAGGACAAATGGCTGGAAGAATATTTTCCAAGACAGATGGAAGTATATCACCATGCCATCGAGCAGACCAAGGAGCAACTGCTCAAACAGATAAACATGGTATAGCGAAACAATGACAAGATATGGACGGAATCAATAGCAGACGGTTTGCGGAAATGGAGGCTCTCACGGGCAGTTATTTCCGCTGTTACCTGGTACCGGTAATGAATGAAACACAGGCTTTTCTCAACCGTAAGCAGGTGGAGGAAATGAAAGAATACTCTACCTCTGCCAGCGGTATTCTCAGTATGATGGCGACTGCGGGACAACCTTTAGGAGACCCGTACCAGACACTCAAACTGACGGGCGAATGGAACTCAAAGACTACGGAAGAGTATATAGGAATGTGTAAGGAACGCATTCTGGACTCGGATGATATCCAGCGTGACCTGGCCTGTATGGCCGGGCAGTGGCGCGAAACCGTAGTGGCTGAAATAGGACGTGAGCGTTATGATGCCCTTTCGGAAAAACTGGGATGCGACCTGGCATATGCCTATCTGGATTACCGGTTGGACCGGCTGATGGTGGACAAACTGGTGAATGACCGGATACCCAAGTCATCGGCCGAGTACATTATCCGAAAGGCCGGACAATCGAGTCTGCTGGGACTGGCACAGACACTGGGACGTTCGCCACTGGCAGAAGAGATTGAATCACGCAGCGAGGCAGCCTATCATCCCAGTACGCTGGAAAAAGGTGCCGGAAATGTACTGGGCGCTTCGGCAGATGCCATTATGCTGGGAGGTGCCGGATCGTGGGCTTCGCTTGCCAGATTCGTAGGTGTGGATGTGGCACTGACTGCTGCAGCTGACAGTCTTGTGCCAGAAACACCACGGGAACAATCCGTAGAGGAATGTATCAGCAAAGGTGTGTTCGGAAAAGAGAACAATGTATTTGATATGTTCCGCAAAGAAGCGACCATGATTCCAGCCAAGGATAATAAACTTATTGCCCAAGTCAACGGACAGCTGAGAAACAAAATACCTGTCATCAATTTCAGTTTTATGGATTGGAGCAAGAAAGAAAATGAAAAGCCGGCATGGATGAAGAACTACAGTATGCCGGGAAAAGAACGCAAAGAGCAGTACAAAGATGTTCCGCTGGTAGTAGCTCCCGGATATGAGGATGCCTATCTGAAAGAACAGGAAATGCTGAAGGACAACACGGAAAGCGAAGTAAGGGAACAGACAATGAAAAATACGGAAACACCGACAAGCGGATATAACGGACAAAATGTGAAAAACGACGAAGCTGCCGTCGGTACGCGGGAAGAAACGGAAGAACAAGCGGAACATACCAATACAAACGGCTGGGACGGGCTTTTGCGCTCATTCGGTCTTGACGGAATGGGAAAAGTGGCCGGTAACCTGGGTTATATCATAGCCATGCTGCCGGATATGCTGCTGGGGCTCTTTACGGGCAAGACGAAATCCCTCGGACTGAAGGACAACCTTTTGCCGATAGCCAGTATCGTAGCAGGACTGTTTGTCCGGAATCCGCTGCTGAAGATGCTCCTTGTCGGTCTGGGCGGCGCAAACCTGCTGAACAAGGCGGGACACGAGGCTTTGGGGCGACCCATGCCGTCCGCTGCCGAACAGACGGAGAACCAGTACCGCCGTTATCCCGATGAACCGCTCAATCCCCGTATTGTGAACCCGGTACTGCAAGGCAGTACGCTCATCGCCACGATAGACCGTGTGCCTTGTACCATCCAGCTCACGCCGACCGTCGCGGAGGCTTACCGTGCAGGGGCATTGCCGCTGAACACGCTGGCGAACGCCGTGCTTGCCAAGAGCGACCAGTTGCGCCATATCGCTTCGCAGAATTACGATGACGGACAGCGGGAAACGGTCGTGCGTACACGGGGCATCCAATAATTCCATGAACAATAAAAGCATGATGATATGAAAGAAAAGTCGCAAATCGAGAAGAAAGCCGAGGCAAGGCAGGCGGAACTGCTGTCTGCCGCACTGAGCGGGGCGTCGAACGCTGGCGGCCATTGGCTCAACGTATCGGGCAAGGGATTTCCCCGGCTCTATCCGCAAGGGGTCTCGGCCAGCCCGTTCAATGCCCTCTTTATGGCCTTGCATTCGGACAATAACGGATGCAAGACCAACCTGTTCACGCTTTACAGTGAAACCAAGGTACGGGGTGCTGCGGTGCGGGAGCATGAGCAGGGCGTACCGTTCCTGTTCTATAACTGGAACAAGTATGTCAACCGGAACAATCCGGATGAGACCATCGACCGTACCGCCTATCTCCAATTGGACGAAGAGCATAAGGCACAGTTCAAGGGTGTCCACAACCGGGAGATCCGCACGCTTTTCAATATCGACCAGACGACGTTGCCCTACGTTGACAAGCCGGCTTACGAGGATGCGGTAAAGCAGGATGGCAGTGTTCAGGAAAGAGGATATACCGAGGCGGACAACCGCAGGTTGCGCACCCGGTTCAACGACTTTCTATTGAAGATGCGGGACAACCTCGTTCCCGTGCGCTCGGACGGTAGCGGAGTTCCTCATTACGAGACGGACAAAGATGCGGTCTATATGCCGCGTCAAAAGGATTTTGAACATTACCACGATTATATGCAGGAAGCCTTGCGGCAGATCGTGAGTGCTACGGGGCATCAACAGCGGCTCGCCCGTGAAGGCATGGTCATGAAGAACGGCGTGGCCCCGTCGGAGGATGCGGTAAAATATGAAAGGTTGGTCGTGGAACTGGCTTCGGGTATCAAAATGCTGGAACTGGGACTGCCCGCCCGTCTGTCCGATGCAAGCCTGAAGACGGTGGATTACTGGTGCCGGGAGTTCAAGGAAAATCCGTGTATGATGGACGCTCTCGAAAGCGACGTGAACAATGCGCTTGATGTTATCCGAAAAGCGGAACGGGGCGAGAAAATTGAGTACGCCACCCTGCGAAACAGACGGCAGACCACGACCATGCAGGAACAGATGCACAAGCATTACTTTGTGGCGAATGAAATCCGCCAGCACCCGGACAAGGCGGCGAAAAGCATCGTCCTCGTCATAGACCGGGAGGCAAAATCGGCAGATGTCATTTTGCCGGCAGGAGCTTCGACCGAGGCGAACAACGAGATTCCCGGCATGAACAAGGGACGTATCGAACGGGCATTGCAGAAAGAGGGTATCGAGCAGGTGCGTTTCTATAATACTGACGGTGCATTGGGCTACAGACCCGATGACAGCTATTTCAATGAAAAAATGGTGACACTGGCCCGGTTAAGGAACTACACGTTGGAAAAGCTCTCCACGCTGGACGTGTCGGAGGCGGTCAGACGGGCGAATGAGGTCGGGTTCGATGCCGTGCAGATGATTCAGGACGACAAGAACCGTTGGGCACTCTATATCAAGCCGGAAAACAAGGAGGGGTACAGCGTCTATCCCGATAAGGAGGATGTGAACCGTTTTTTCTCCACGCTCAAGCAGGCGATGGACAACATCGACAAGGTACGGATGGAGCTGGCGCACAAGTATTATGCACTGGCGGAGGTCAAGCCCGACCTGAAAGTGGATTTGTTCGGCAGCGATACGCCGGAGATTGACCTGAACCGTATTCAGCGTGTTGCCATCTTCAAGACCAGGCAGGATGGAATCCAGTGTGTGGCAACCATCGACGGACAAAAGCTGCAGCCCCGCAGCGTCACTCCACAGCAGTGGCAACGGATGTGGGTGGCGGAAGACCGGGACGGCTACAAGCGGCATTTGGCGGCCACGCTGTTTGCCGATGTGCTGCAAAAGGGACAATCCGTCGGGGAACAGAAAGCGGAAGAGCAGGTACGGCAACAGAATGAGACGGTGCCGGAAAATCGGTCGGAAGAGACGAATGATGAAAATATGTCTCCGAAACGGCAGTTTTGGGACAACCTCAAGGAAAAGCATCCCGACGCCCTGTATCTGATTCGTGCAGGAGAAGTGTACCGGCTTTATAATGAGGATGCGGCAAAGGGAGCAAAAATACTGGGAATTACGGTCAAGGAATATCCGGAACATGGATTTTCGACTTTCGCAGAGTTCCCAAGGACGCAACTGGACAGCTATCTGCCCAAACTTGTCCGTGCCGGTGAGCGTGTCGCCATCAGTGAGATAGAGCTACAGGATAAACGGCAGGACGAGCAGGAAACACATAGGGGTATTCATAGATAAGGAGTGACGATTATGAGCAAGAATCAGGAATATGCACTGCAATACGCGGATTATGCGATGGCACAGATGCGCAGGTATGGCATTCCGGCTTCCGTCACATTGGCGCAAGGCATACTGGAAAGCAGCAACGGACAGAGCCGTCTGGCGAGGAACGAGAACAACCATTTCGGCATCAAGGCGACACCCTCGTGGATTGCCGGAGGCGGCAAATACGGAATCTACACCGATGATAAGCCGAATGAAAAGTTCTGCAGCTATGACAGCGTGGGTGATTCATACGAGCATCACTCCCGCTTTTTGAAGGAGAACAGCCGCTATGCCGGTTGCTTCAAACTCTCCCCGGACGATTACAAGGGCTGGGCACAAAGCATTGAGAAAGCCGGTTACGCCACAGGCGGCAAGTATGCCGAGAACCTGCAAAAAATCATTGAGCAGAACGGCTTGCAGAAGTATGACAGGCAGGTGATGCAGGAGATGGCGTCACAAGGCAGGCAGTTCGGGGTAGAACACAATCCGCTCCAGACCTCCGAAGGTGCGGAACATGGAACGGGGTATTCGTTCCCGGTGGAACGGGAGGAATTTCTGTTCATTACCTCTCCGTTCGGAACACGGCAAGACCCGTTGGACGGCACAAAGCAACAGATGCACAAGGGCGTGGATATACGTTGCAAAGGCGATGCGGTACTGGCTACGGAGAACGGCGGCAAGGTCGTGGCGGTAAACCAGAACAAGAATACGCCCGGCGGCAAGTCGCTGACGGTGGAATATGCCCGGACGGACGGCAGCAAGGTACAATGTACCTATATGCACCTCAAGGAGATTTCCGTCAAGGTCGGCGATACGGTACAGGCCGGCGGACGGCTCGGCACATCGGGCAATACGGGAACACGGACGACCGGGGAACATCTGCATTTCGGTGTGAAGAATATCTATGCCGACGGGACGAAACGGGATATAGACCCTGCGGCGTATCTGGCTGAAATCGCACAGAAAGGACATATCAAATTGCAAATGCTGCACAACGGGAATGACCTGCTCGCCAAATACAAGGCGGCGGAAGATACCGTGCCTGAAAAGAACCTTTCGCCCGACGGATGGATGAAAAAACTCCTTTCGTCGGAGGATAGCGGTGTGGGAATGTCGGGATGCAACGACCCGATTGTGGAGATGGCGATGACCGCTTTCGCCTCCCTGATGCTGCTGGCCACACAGATTGACAACCGGAACGAAGAGGAACAGAAGGCGATGATATCCACCGCGATGGATCTTCGTACCATCGACCTGAAGCCGTTGTTGCCGAATATGAAGAACTGCGACCTGACTATCGGCGAGAACGGCAAGGCCATTCTGAAAGCGGACAATGGGGAACTGCGTGTCTCGCGGGAGCTGACCGCTTCCGAGCTGAACCGGTTGTCTGCCACGTTGAACAACGGCACACTCACGGAAGAGACCAAACGGATGCGTGTAACCGGTATGCTGAATACGGTTATCCTGTCGGAAGCGGCCTCACAGAATTTCGAGCAAGAGATGTCCCGGCAACAGGGACAGACGGAAAACCTGCGAAGATAAAGGCATGGCGATATGGTAAAATGCGTGATGATACAGCTATGCAAATGTCTGGCGGGAGTCTCCATCCTTGCGTTGCACGTCCGGTTCTGCTACCTGCTGTTGGGGTGGATCGGGACGCTCGTTGTCGTGGGCGTGCAATTAGCCATCGCCGGATGGATGGTCTGGGCGATGATACGTGCGCCTGACTGACCGTACCCTCCAACAGTTCAACATCAATCAACCCATGTATCACTTGTCGGATGATCCATGTATCATTAAAGACAAAAAACAGATGATTAAATGTAATGTTACGGTATGCGGCGTTATCGGCCGCGATGCGTCGGTTCGCAAGAACAGAGAGGAAAAGGAGTTTATGGCATTTCCGCTCCGGGTACAGATTCCGGCAACGGGTGGACGGCATACTATCGAGGTGGATGTCCGCAAGGAGTGCAGTCAGGAAGAAGCCACCGGTTATCGGAACGGCTCCCGTGTGGAAGTGAGGGGTACGATGTATCTCAAACGCCGGGGTGACAAGCTCTATTTCAACCTGTTCGCCGATGAAATCTGCAATGCCGCTACGGATGATGCGGATTGCGTCAAGGGTGAGCTGGCATTTCGTGGTAAAGTCGGCCAGAATATCGAGGAGAAAAGGGATAAGAAAGACCAGCCTTATACGGTGTTCTCGGCGTTCAGTGCGGAGAAGGTCGATGACGGCTTCGAATACCAGTGGGTGCGCTTCTTCTGTTTCGGCAAGGAGCGCGATGCGTGGCTACAGCCGGGTATAAAGGTGGATGCCATAGGTGAAATGAACCTGTCGGCACATAACGGGAAAATCAATCTTTCCTGCAAGGTGGAGGAACTGACGCAATATGTGGCGGATTCGTCTAACTATAATCAGTAAGTAATATGGCCGGTTACAGAAAGAAGAATGCCGACGGACCGAACAGCGAGGACAAGGCTCTCGACCTGTTCGCCGAAATGATGATCGAGAAAATCGAGGGCATTCAAAAGGACTGGAAAAAGCCTTGGTTTACCGAGGGTGCGTTGCAGTGGCCTCGCAACCTTCACGGGCGCGAGTACAACGGGATGAATGCTTTTATGCTGCTTTTGCACTGCGAGAAAGAAGGGTACAAGATTCCCCGTTTCTGCACCTTCGATTGTGTTCAGAAGCTCAATAAGTCCGGCAAGGATGGAGAGGAACTGCCGCGTGTCTCCGTGCTTCGTGGCGAGAAGTCCTTTCCGGTCATGCTCACCACGTTCACTTGTATCCATAAGGAGACCAAGGAGAAAATCAAGTATGACGATTACAAGAAACTCTCCGATGACGAAAAGGAACAGTACAATGTTTATCCGAAGATGCAGGTTTTCAGGGTCTTCAATGTTGCGCAGACCAATTTGCAGGAAGCGCGACCGGAGCTGTGGCAAAAACTGGAGCAGGAAAATTCGCGTCCGGCAATCGAGGAGGGCGAGCATTACAGTTTTGCCCCAGTCGATACGATGATAAGGGATAACCTGTGGATTTGTCCGATTACGCCGAAATATCAGAATGACGCCTACTATTCCATCACGAAGAATGAAATCATCGTGCCGGAAAAGGAACAGTTCAGATCGGGAGAATCGTTTTACGGGACACTGTTCCATGAGATGACGCACTCGACCGGTGCGGAGGGTGTTCTCGATCGGTTCAAGCCGACTACCTTCGGTTCTCCTGAATATGCCCGTGAGGAACTGGTGGCAGAGTTAGGTAGCGCACTGGTCGCACAGCGTTACGGCATGACCAAGCATATCAAGGAAGAAAGTTGTGCATACCTCAAAGGATGGCTCGATGAGCTGAAGGAATCGCCGCAATTCATCAAGACAACGCTCCTGGACGTGAAAAGGGCAACCTCGATAATTACCCAGAAGGTGGATAAGATAGCGCAAGAACTGGAACAAAATGTCGGCGAGAAGCAGGAAAACGGAGCGGCGGCAAAGGAGAAGACATTTTATTCCTCTGTCGCGTATCTCCAATTTTCGGATGACACGAGGCCGCTTGACGAACTCCGGGAGAAAGGCGATTGCGAGGGATTGCTGACGCTTGCCAAGGAGTATTACGACGGCAACGGCATCAACGAACAGCATACTTATTTATCAGCCACGAACAACAAGGGTGACAGCCTAATTGCCGAGGATGAGAATTTCGCTGTCGTGTACAACGGGAGTGTCGGGGGAACCTACGAGGTGATGTTGAAATTCACGGAGCAGGAAATTCGCGACCATATCCGGCGTTACGGTGTCGATATTGCCGGAGAGACGATAAAAGAGGTTGCCAGGGAGATGGCGGCGGAACAGTTCTCCGCTTTGGCGCATCAAAAGATTCCGGCCTTCGAGATGCCGAACGGCGACGTGCTGTATGTCGAATATAACAAGGACTCCGATATGCTTGATGTCGGGCAGCCCACCAATGCCGGGCTGGTCGCGCAGCATCGTTTCCCTTACGACCACAATATCGGGTTGGATGCCAACCTGCAAGCCGTGAACGAGAAGCTGAACGAACTGGAAGAGTATCGGGCAGAGCTACAAGAGGCTGAATACAGCGTCGGTATGCGCCGGTAAGGATGGAAAGAAAAAGATGCGGAACCGGTTGGCTCCGCATCTTTTCTTGTTTTCGGTTTTTTATTCTTTCAGTAAATCATCCATCATGGACTGCAAATTTGCCATGTCACAATATTGGTTATATCCTCCTCTGTAGTCTTTTGCGTGTTGGGCTGTCCGTATCAGAAACGAATCAAGTTCAACTCTTACGCCGCCGCCCATTCGGGCTAACGTGGAAGAGTGACTGATGTAAACGAACTTGCCGTTGCGCTCGATGAAACATGAGGTATCATAATGTCCTTTTAAGTTGGATGCCACCTGTGCACCGACCGCCGTTGCATATTTGGAAATCTCACGTACCAATGCTGTCTGGAAACTGCGATACTCTTTTGAAACATAGCCTCCTGCATCTGCAAGGATAGCGTTCTGCCATTTGGTATAAAAATTCTGTGCCATATTGATATTTATTATTCGTTCCGCAAATAACTTTTCCACTTCTCGCCGTCAATGGTCAGTTTGCCCATTTCCCAATCGTATTCCACTTCCGGTATATTGGTATAAGGGAAATGAACGGTGTAACCTATCTGTCCGTAAGAGCAATGCAGAGGGGTAACACAAATCTCCCAACCGAAGTAAAGTTGCGGTGTGCAGTATTTCCGCCAGTTGAAACGACCTGCGGCAATATTGCCGCAAAGCCGTTTTAAGATTTTGTCTTCGTTTGTCATTCTGTACCTCCTTTGCTGAGTATGGTGAGTTGTCCGGGACGGTCTGGGAACCAATAGGCATCACTGTCGATATATACGCATCTACCGCCATTCCAAGGCTTTCTGAAAGCTAATACTTCTTTGGGGCCAAATACCACCCCGTAGTCGTTAGTAAACGCCACCATATCGCCTACAGCCAAATCATTGTCTGTTTCCATGACTTCGGAAAGACGGTTGAAAAACTCCATGCCCTCGGCTTCACGCTCTTTTTTCCAGCGCAAAAATTCCTCTTTGTGGCTTCTCGATGAGCCAATAGGTGATAGCTCCGATGCCAAGACTTCAATCTCTGAAGAACCTGTTGCGATTAAAATAATACTGTCGCTATCCACTTTTTCGGGAGTTGAGATAATTCGACATTCTACATCGTTATCGGCAGTGTGCCAATAAAGGAGGTTGCCTTGCTTGATGAAATCGTACTTGCTCATTGTCTTTTGATTTATTGATTTTTTATTTCCCTTTTCTTGAAGTCTTCTGACTTCGCCCAAAAGGGTTGTTTTCATGTGCGTTCCAAACGGGGGATACAAGAACGACGGACAAGGAACCTGCGATGAAATTTTATGAAATACCGTTATCTCCGATTACGGAAAGTTGTCATCAAATTTTATTTCAGGTAGCGATAGCGGTACTTGAACCATGTTCGTCCACCGTACCTTTGCACACGAAAACAAGCCTGTGGCGTATGTCGGGGTAGTGAAGGGATTATACCCTTAAAAAAGGAATATACCGGCAGTGAAACCGGTGGCGGAAGCTCTGCAGAGCATATTTATAAAAGTAACCGGTGAGCCTGTGCAAAAAAGAGAGTAACCACCCGCCTCAAAAGCGGGTGGTTGCCAATGTTTCGGACAAACATCAGAAGTGGTAATCAACAACTCCTCCGATGTAGAGTATCGTTCCCGGTTCAAGCCTACAAACAAACTCCATAAACGCAAAGGACTGTTCGGCAAAAGATTGGCAGCCGTCGCCATCCAAATAGAAATGATAGGCGACATCCAACGGATTTTCCACTGCCTGTTTGAGATAATAGGTCGACCCCCATTCCAACATATTATCTGCCGTAAGAGCATCCGCTCTCTTTTTGATATTGGCGACATACTCCTCTTTCCATTGCTCTATGCCACCATTATAGCGCATGGTGTCATCGGATATAAGCTCGAACATTCCGTTGGGTAAGGCATAATTGACCAAATTGGCAATATCCTCTTTACGGTTTTCCTCGTCTATTTCTGAACAATAGTCATAGAAGCTCCCGTCTCCTTGCTGGAGTGTGTCCTCATTCAGATAGTTTTCTTTGTCTATCGGCTCCGTTGAAATTTGAAAAATCCTGCTGTGCATAATTGTAAATTTTAATTTGTTAAACTTTTTATTTCCCTCTTCTTGAAGCTCTTTCGGCTTCTCGTTGGGGAATGATTTTTATGCAGGACTGACAGACGGATCGAGGCAAATAAGACAAGTGAACGGCGGGCGGATTTTACGGAATACCCCAATCTGCGATTTGCGGAAGGCTGCTGTAAAATTCGCAAAACGTTAGCATTTGCGGCTCTTGGCAATTGACCGAACGCTGTACCTTTGCATAAAAATCACCCGACAGGAATTGCCGACATAAGGGGAGAAGACGAATTAAAAAATAAATGATTGGGCAATGGCATATCGTTATTCGCAACTAAAAAATGGTAGAAAGAGTACATTTTTATATTCATAAAAGCTGTTATCAGAAAAAATGGAGAAAAAAGAAATTATATAAAAAATAACTCTTAACTTTGCACCAGTTAAGTTTCCTATCGAAGTGTCGATTGGAATTAAAAGGGAATCCCGGTGAAAATCCGGAGCTGTACTCGCAGCTGTAAGTCCTATTAAAGTTTATCGCACTCTTTGCCACTGGTGAAAGCTGGGAAGGCGCGATAAGCGGGATGAGCCAGAAGACCTGCTTGATAAGATATGATTTAGTGACCACGTGATAATTGGCATTAGATCAAAATGAACAGAGGCTCATCCAAAGACCACCTGTATTCTTTTTGATAACCGGTTTCTCATTCGTTGCAAATCTATCGCAAGGAAAACGAATGTGTAATTAAACTTTTTGTTTAACTTTTAATACTTGAGTTATGAAAAAGAATTTTAGGTTTATGGCAATGGCCGTTGTAGCAATGGCCGCCACAGTGTTCACCGGATGTTCGTCCGACGATGACTTCCTTACTCCGTATGAAGAAAGTGCGATTCAAACCCGCGCAACACCTAACCCCGATGGAACGACTACCATCACGTTTGATGATTTTGCCTCTTCGATGATGGCTATGACAACTTCCTACGGTGCTAATTATTATGGAAATGTGGGTTCGTATACCCAAGTAAAAGAAATTGCTGATCCAGATGGAGTGTTCATGTCTGAGATTAACACTGTGACTAATAATTATGGAACATTCAACAATTTCTCTTGTGGTGGATTAGCATTGTCTAAATGGAATTACCGTACCAATCCATCTTCTGCCGAAGGAATTACGATTACCGGTGATACCATACCGAGTGATTGGTGGTATTCCTATAACAATCAAATGAGTGTTTATGATACGACTTCTGTTAATGGCTCTAACGAAGGTGCAGGTCATAGCGGAAATAATTTTGCTGTTGTTTATGGTTATTCTGATGAATATAATACCGAATGGATGGCTCAACCCGAATTCTATTTAACAGGCGAATATACTCTAAAAGGTTTATGGTTCTGTAATTCATCATATACCTATGGTGTAATCATGCATGGTAATAAATTCGGCGCATCCGGTGTAGCTACTCCGCTGTCAGCACAAGTCGATGCAGGCGGAAACCATATTGGGTATTTCCAAGTTGAACTTGAATGTTATGATTTTGCTGGTAATAAGTTAGCTACATACACCAAGGTATTAGCCGATTATAGAAATGGGAAGAACGAAAATCCCGTTACTACATGGACATATTGGCCTATTAATCAAGCTGGAGTAGGATTTGTGAAATTTAACTTTTCAGGTTCCGACACAGGAGAGTATGGCTTAAATACCCCTGCATACCTCTGTATTGATGATATTGTTTTTGAAAACTAATTTTATAACCACCCCTTTCAAGGAAATTTAAACTTGGAAGTGGTGGTTGTCTTTTAATCTAACCAGCTTGTATTCATGGTAATCAAAAATTTATTTTTTTTTACACTCGCTGTATTATTCATATCCTGCAATCGGGATGAGGTTGTCGTTGCAGAATCCGGACAAGCCCCAGTGATTGAACTCGATAGTGAAGACGGTATCTATGCAGTCAAGATTGGCCGGGAACTGGTCATCGCACCGACTTACCGGTACGCAGACCATGCCTTGTTTGCCTGGACCATAGAGGGGAAACTGATTTCCACAGACCCGACCCTGAAATACACGTGGGATGAATCGGGGGAGGTCTTTATTACGCTGCGGGTGGACAACGAAAACGGTCATGCCGAAGAAGAGGTGAAAGTGGAAGTGAGGGATTTGTTGCCCCCGGCCATCAATCTGTATGTGCCGGCCAAAGGATTGAAAGTACAAAAAGGCATAGAGAATACCCTGACTGCCGTGATTGCCCATCGCGACCTTGCCGGTTTCAAGGTGGAATGGGTACGTGCAGGGGTTGTGGTATCCACCGATACGACCTATACGTTTAAGGAAAATCAGGTGGGAGTTTTTCCGATTACCATAACAGCATCCAACGAGGATGGTGAAACCAAGAAAGAGTTGGAGATAGAGGTGGTCGAGAATATGCCTTATGAGGTTGTTTTCCCTGCCCCGTCTTATGAGCAGTCTGTTTCCACACGCTATACGTTTGCCGGGCGACCAGTGTTCTTGCGTCCATTGCTGGACTATTTCGAGAATCCGCAATACCGCTGGAGCATAGACGGTAAGCCCGTGGAAGGTGAAACCGGTCGGGTGTATAAGTTCACCCCTTCGTCCGCCGGAGAATACCGGATAACCGTCTCTGTCACCGAAATGCAAAATAGCATATCCGTGGAATCCGCCGTCACCGTAGTTTGCGTGAACGGGTCGGAATCTTCCGGATATCGTGCTGCTTCAGGTGCGAGTTCGGCCTATTCCAACAGAGTGTATGAATATACGCCGGCTCCCGGACAATTCATCAACGAAACCAATACTGGTGGTTTTACCGGTAGCGAATCGACCCGAGAAGCGGCCGTCGAATATGCTTCCAAGCGTATTGCCAAGCAAAGTTATGTATCTCTCGGCTCCTTTGGCGGTTACATCATAGTAGGGTTTGACCACAGCATTCAGAATAAGGGTGGATATGATTTTGCTATTCAGGGCAATGCCTTTGATTCTTCCAATGAACCGGGGATAGTGTGGGTGATGCAGGATGTCAACGGCAATGGACTTCCCGATGATGAGTGGTACGAACTGCGGGGCAGCGAAACAGGGAAACCCACCACCATTCAAGATTATGAGGTGACCTATTTCCGACCGGCCTCGGATGGTTCACACACTTATTGGATTGACAATTTGGGAAACACTGGCTGGGTCGATTTCAATGCCTACCACACGCAACCTTACTATTATCCGTTGTGGATTACGGCCGACTCCTACACTTTGTACGGTACTCGACTATTGCCACGCAATTCACAAAGTCCATCCACAGGTTACTGGAGTAACTCTCCTTATGACTGGGGGTATGTGGATAATTGCGGTTCCGATATGTTGGCTGGTGATTCGTATGACGGTTCTGGACAGAAAAACGGATTCAAAATATCTAATGCCATGTATCACGACGGCTCTCCGGTAAATCTCCAATACATCGACTTCATAAAAGTTCAGAATGGAGCCTTGGCTAAAAGCGGCGTTTTAGGAGAAATCTCTACCGAAGTATTTTCGTTCCAAGATTTAAACATAAAGTAAAAAACAATAATAACATATTACAAATGAAACCAATCAATTTTAACTTGCTGTTCGGCCTTTTCTTCGGTATTTTGGCTGTCGGCTGTTCCGATAAGAACGAAATTCCAGTTGATGCTGATGATAATTTCATCACATCCGTGGTACTGAGTGTGAATGATAAGACATATGATGCTGTCATTGAGAACAACACAATTACGATGACTGTACCATACACAGTTTCTCTTGATGGAGCAAAGGCATCTTTCATTTACACACCTTCTGCAAAGATATTCCCTGATCCAACATCCATAACTGATTGGAACACTGAACGTACTTTCCGTGTTACTTCTTTTAATGGAGCTACCAATGACTATACTTATGTTGTTGTGAAGGATGAGATAAGAAGTGAGGGTGATGTAGAACTGAAAAAAAACTCAGAAGTAGCTGCTTTTATTGAATCTGGCGTTACAATCATAAAAGGTAATCTTATTATTGGTTCGGACGCAGAAAATGCAGAAAATATCAGTGATATTTCTGGACTTAGTATTATTAAAGAAGTCGAAGGAACCATCACAATAAAGAACAGCTATACCGGTGGAACGCTGACCGGTTTGGACAACATTACCAAAATCGGCGGTTTGTCGATTGGTTCGGAGGAAAACCCGGCTGCGAACGAAACGCTGGAGATGGTCTCCATGACCAAATTGAACGAGGTAACGGGCAATATCCATGTGTACAACAATGGTGTAAAATTCGTTCAGTTTGATCTGCTAAAAGCTATTGAGGGTGATTTTGTTATCAGTTCGTCCACATTGACAACGCTTCAAATACCCGAACTGATAAACGTCGGAGGGGCATTAAACATTTTCGGTATGGGTAAAGGTGCAATTAGCACATTGGTATTTCCCAAAGTACAGACTGTTAAAAATTCGTTAAGCATTAATGAGATTTCGACTTTAAAATCTATCTCTTTCCCTGAGCTTATTGAAACAGGAAGTATTAATTTTTCATCTTTGCCTATCGAGTTTGAAAAATTATCAATGCCCAAACTTTCTGTTGTTAATGGAGATTGTTTTATTATTTCGAACTATATTCAAGGAGATTTGTTTTCCACTACAGGAAATGTTTCTCTTACTAATCTTGATGAAATGTCGAATCTGGCAACCGTAACAGGCCTTCTTTCAATTTGTTATTTCGATGAACTTTCATCATTATCAAATCTTAAAAACTTAAAAAGAATAGGATCGTTAAAATTAGAGAAGCTAATAAGTTGTTCTTCTCCTATAGACATTAGTGATGCTGTTTTTTCTAATGAAGATTCAGAGGAATCCATTATACGCATCTCGGAATGTAAGAAACTACAAAAACTTATAACGAAAGATGATCTTTCGAATGTTTCTATTTATATTGATGCCTGGGCGAATAACTATGTTGATTTCAATTTTAAAAAGGTAAAGAATTTATCATACATAACACCAGACAAAAAAGTTTTTACCCTTCCAATTGAAGAGGTACACGGCGACTTTTATTTTGGTGCAGGGATGAAATCTGGCATCGTTGCAAATAATCTCAAATTTGTTGACGGCTATATGCATCTCAAAATTAATATGATGGCATCAAACTTAGAATTTTCAAAACTTGAAAAAATTGGCGGTCAATTTTTTATGGAGGGGGCACTTAATACTCCTAAAATGGTTCATAATTTTAGTAATTTAAAATCGATTTGTTGCAATTCAAATCCATCATATGCAAAAGAAGGTAAGTGGTCAACCAACGACCTTCCATATGGAGGATTAGATATCCGTTCTACAACCACTTATGAGCTTTTTCCTGTGCTTGAAAAAGTTGGAGGAGCGGGAATAACGATTCATGGATTTTCCGCTTTCTCATGCCCTGAATTAGTCTCTATAGCTGGATCTTTAAGTGCAGATGCTGCTTCCAAATTAACATCTTTTGATATGCCGAAGCTTAAAAGTTTATCAGGAGTGAATTTCGTTAAGCTTACTTCTTTTTCTGATTTTTCTATATTTGAGCCTTTTATCAAGGATAATCAAATTACTGAACCAAATTGGATTGTAAGTGGCTGCAAATACAACCCCACCTACCAAGACATGATAGACGGGAAGTACAAGCCCGCTGAATAGATAACCAAACAATAAATTTTCTGCCAATCCTCGGTATGCTTGCCGTAAGGTAAGACTACCGGGGATTAACTATAAAAACAACGGTATGACCCATCACCAATTGAAATATCTGCTATGGAGCGTAGTTGTCGGAGCGACACTATCCTTAACCGCCTGCATGAAGTGGGACTACGGCGATGCCGTGGAGGATTTCAACGCCACGGGAGCCGGACTGTTCATTACCAACGAGGGCAACTTCCAGTACGGCAACGCCTCGCTGAGCTACTACGACCCAGAGACCAAACAGGTGCAGAACGAGGTCTTCTTCCGTGCCAACGGCATGAAGCTCGGCGACGTGGCACAGTCGATGACCATCTACGACAACAAGGGCTGGGTCGTGGTGAACAACTCCCACGTGATTTTCGCCATCGACCTGAACACCTTCAAGGAGGTGGGACGCATCGAGAATCTGACCTCCCCGCGCTATATCCATTTCCTGAGCGACGAGAAAGCCTATGTCACCCAACTGTGGGACAACCGCATCTTCATTATAAATCCGCGAACGTATGAAATCACCGGGCATATCCAAGTGCCGGACATGACGATGGAAAGCGGCTCGACGGAGCAGATGGTGCAGTACGGCAAATACGTCTATTGCAACTGTTGGAGTTACCAGAACCGTATCATCAAAATCGACACCGAGACCGACCAAGTTGTCGATGAACTGAAAATCGGCATCCAGCCCACATCGTTGGTCATGGACAAGTATAACAAGATGTGGACGATTACCGACGGCGGCTACGAGGGCAGCCCCTACGGTTACGAAGCCCCCTCGCTCTACCGCATCGACGCCGAGACCTTCACTGTGGAGAAGCAGTTCAAGTTCAAGTTGGGCGACTGGCCCTCGGAGGTGCAGCTCAACGGCGACAGGGACAAACTCTACTGGATTAACAAAGACATCTGGTGCATGGACGTGACGGCGAGCCGTGTGCCGGTGCGCCCGTTCCTCGAATACAGGGAGACCAAATATTACGGACTGACGGTCGATCCGACCAACGGCGACGTGTACGTTGCCGACGCCATCGACTACCAGCAGCAGGGAGTCGTCTACCGCTATACGGCCAAGGGCGAGCCTGTCGACGAATTTCACGTGGGCGTCGCGCCCGGAGCGTTTTGCTGGAAATAACCGGAGAGCATGAAAACAACCGCCTTGTTTCTTTGGATGCTGCTGTTTCCGGCGCTGCACCAATGGGTCACGCCGGCCGAAGCGCATGTGTATGAGACGGCGGCGAAGCTGCTGACAGAGCTGTTTTTGGAGAATTGAGCAATGCTCAGGAGGAGAGCGTTTGCTGAAATTCATTTTCGATACGCTCTGGACTTGCGGCGCGCGGCCCCCGTTTGCAAGGATCGTCTGCTGCGGGCTTATCGGCTGCCGGATGCGGCGTGCGACCTCGGTGAAGCGCGGGGCAAGGGGGGCCATTATGGGCGGCGTATCGTTTGCCTTTCTGTAATTTTGTTTGGGGACCATCGCCCTGACTGAAAAAACGGCAGAGGTGGTTCCGGCAGCTCGCTCACGGTCTGATGATTTATAAAAACATATCC